>CAYOPA010000032.1:0-20977 GCA_964405625.1 uncultured Bryobacterales bacterium | reverse complement strand
CCACCATCACCCCCGAAAGCGGCGAGCCGACGGTGGTGGAGATGTTCCCGTCGCCCGACGAGCAGGGCGTCTATTTGGCAGAGACGACGGCGGTCAAGCCGGGCGTCTATCGCATTGAGGCGCGGGCGTTTCTGGGCGATGATTCACTCGGCGCCGCGCTGCTGCATGTGCGGCGGGAGGACGGCGTGGCCGAGGACTTTGAGCCGGCGCAGAATCGCGCCCTGCTGGAGCGGTTGGCTGAGCAGACCGGGGGCCGCTATTGGACTCTGAGTGAGCTCGCCGGTCTCCCTGATGAGGTGCGATTCTCCGAGGCGGGCATCACCGCGCGGGAAAATCTCGACTTGTGGGACATGCCGGCGATCTTCTTGTTGCTGCTCGGCCTGAAATCCGGCGAGTGGCTGCTGCGTCGAAAGTGGGGAACGATATGAGAACCCTGTTGCTAACCGTCGCACTACTGTTGACCTGTTGGACGACGGCTGGGGCCGTCCCGCACTTCGTGATCGTCGAGGGGTTGGGCGGAGCGCCGGAGTACGACGAGCGTTTTCAGGCCGAAGCCGCGCGGGTCGCCGCCGCGGCCCGGCGGAGCGCCGGAGATGACGCACAAGTTCGACTGCTGCGCGGCGCCGACGCCCGCCGAGAGAACCTCATCAAGGTTTTTACCGAGCTGCGCTCGCTGAAGCAGGACGATTCGCTGGCCGTCATCTTGATCGGCCACGGAACCTACGCCGGCGACCACTACAAGCTCAACATTCCCGGTCCGGACCTGACCGCCTCCTAGCTGGCCGAATTGCTCGATAAGATTCCGGCCATGCGGCAGCTCGTGGTGAATACCACCAGCGCCTCTGGCGGCGCCGCCGAGACGCTGACGACGCCGTCGCGGATCGTGGTCAGCGCCACCAAGAACGGACGCGAGCGCAACGCGACGGTCTTTTCGCGCTACTTCGCCGAAGCCTTTGAGTCTCCAGAGGCCGACCAGGATAAGAACGAAATTGTGACCGTCGCCGAGGCGTTCCGCTATGCCGAGGCCAAGGTGCAGGCTCACTTTGAGGAAGCCAAACGCATGGCGACCGAGCATCCGCGCCTGGACGGCGAGCTTGCCGAGACCTTCACGCTGGCTCGCCTGGGCGCCGCCGCCGAGGCGCTCAATGATCCCACCATTCGGCCGCTGATCGCCAAGCGCGAAAAGCTGGAGATCGCCATCGACGAGCTCAAGCTACAGAAGGACGCGATGAACGAGCTTGAGTATTTCGACAAGCTGCAAGGGTTGTTGATCGATCTCGCCGAGGTGCAGGTGGAGATCAGCGCTCTGACTGAGGGAGCGACGCCTTGAGGCGGGCTCTGCCGATTCTGCTCGCGCTGCTGGCGTTGTCGGCTCTGCCAGCGGGCGCCTCCGTGCTGGGCCAGGATCGCGGGGCGCGGCCCGCCGCCCTGAACGATTGCGACGAGCACGAGGACCGCGGCCGCACGGCCGAGGCGCGGCAGTGCTATACGGCCCTGCTGCGTTCGCCGGACATGGCCGTCCGGGCCGAGGCTTGGTGGGCGCTGGGCGACGTCAAGAGCGCCAACGAGATTTTTCGCGGCGCCATAAAGGCGCAGCCCGACAACCCCGACCTGCGGGTTCGCTGGGGCCATCTTTACATGCAGACCCACCAGGAAGGCGAGGCGCTGAGCTTGTTCGGCGAGGCCCTGGAGATTGACAAAGAGCACCTTCCGGCGAAGCTTGGCACGGCGCGCGTCTTCGCTGAGCGATTCGAAGACAAGGCCAGAAAGCTGGTGGCCGAGGCGCTGGAGACCAAGCAGGACTCGGTGGAAGCCCACCTCTTGCTGGGACGGCTGAAGCTGGAGGTCACCAAGCTCGACGAGGCCGACGAGGCGCTCGACAAGGCGCTGAAGCTGGCCGCCGAGCAGGGGCGCTCGCCGCTGGAAGGGTATGCGCTGAAGGCCTCCGTGGACCTGCTTCGCGGTCGCACCGACAGCGCGTGGACGAAGAAGGCTCTGGAGTACAACCCGCGCTACGGGGAAATCTACTCGATCCCGGCTCGCTACTACGTCATCACGCGCCGCTACCGCGAGGCCGTGGAGCTGTTCGCCAAAGCCGTGGAGATCGCGCCCGAGCTGTGGTCCGCGCACGCAGACCTGGGCGTGAATCTGCTGCGCGAAAACCGCGACGCCGAGGGCCGTCGCCATCTGGAGATCGCTTTCGAGGGCGACCCTTTCAGCGCCAAGACGGTCAATACCTTGCGGTTGCTCGACTCCTTCAAACGTTTCAAAACCTTCTCCAACAAGGATTTGAGCCGGCTGGAAGGCAAGGAGCCCACGCCGGAGGATCTGGCCAAGCCGACCGTGATGGCGCGCCTGCACGAAAAGGAGGCCGACCTGCTCAGCGCCTACGTGCTGGAGCTGTCGGACGAGAGCGTCCAGGCGTTTTCCAAGAAGTACGATTTTCAACCGGACAAGCCGATCTGGGTTGAGCTCTATCCCGACCACGACGATTTCGCCGTCCGGACGATGGGCATGCCCGGCGTCGGTCTGCTCGGCGTGACCTTCGGCTATCTGGTGGCGATGGACAGCCCCTCGGGGCGTCGGCCGGGGTCGTTCCACTGGGGCACGACGCTGTGGCATGAGATGGCGCACGTCTTCACGCTGGAGGCGACCAACCACCTGGTGCCGCGCTGGTTCAGCGAGGGGATTTCGATGTATGAGGAGTGGGAGGCGCGTCCGAACTGGGGCGAGCAGGTTTCGCCGGACTTCCTTAACGCCTTCCACGAAGACAAGCTGTTGCCGGTGGCGACGCTGGACGAGGGCTTTATCCGCCCGAGCTATCCCAACCAGGTGCCGGTGTCGTACTTCCAGGCCGGGCTGATCTGTCGGATGATCGACCGCGAGTGGGGGCCGGAGAAGCTGGGGGCGATGCTTAAAGAGTTCGCCAAGCCGTCGGTCTCGACCGCTGACGCGGTGCGGACGGCGCTGGGGATCGAGCCCGAGGAATTCGACACGCGCTTCACCGAGTACCTAAAGGTTTACCTGGGGCCGTTGGCCGAGAAGAGCGGGCTGGAGAAGTGGCGCAAGGAGCTCCAGAAAGCGCTGGGGGCGGCTAAAGAGAAGGATTGGAATACGGTCGTCGAGATCGCGCCGGCGGTAAAGGAGATCTATCCGTTCTACGTGGAATCGGGCAACCCGTACGTGTTGCTGTCGGAAGCCTACGAGGAGCTTGGGGAACGCGACAAAGCGATCGCTGAGTTGGAACAATACCGCGACCAGGGCGGCCGGCAGCCGGACACGCTCAAAAAGCTCGCCGGCTGGCTGGCCGACGCGGGGCGCCGCGACGACTCGATCAAGACGCTGATCGACGTGCTCTACATCTGGCCCAACGATGAGGCCCTGCACGTGAGCCTGGGCGAGCAGTTGATGGCCGCCGGCCGCAGCCGCGAGGCGCTGCGGGAATTTCGCGCGGCGCTGGCGATGGGGCCGATTGATAAGGCCGCCGCGCATTATCGATTAGCCGAAGCCTACTATAAACTGAGTGACCGCCCCCAGACGCGGCGGCACCTGCTCTACGCGCTGGAGGCCGCTCCCGGTTTCCGTCCCGCGCAGAAGCTCTTGTTGGAGATTACGAAGAACTAGGTCCGTTTTATGAGCGTTACGTCGACGAGTCTTGATACCACTGACACCCGGGCGCGGATTGAGAAATTTCATGCCTCAATCGGCCGCATCACCCAGCAGGTTCGCAAAATCATCGTTGGGCAGGACGAGGTCGTCGACCTGCTTCTGCTGACTTTGCTGGTGGGCGGCCATTGTCTGATTACAGGCATGCCGGGCACGGCGAAAACGCTGTTGGTGCGGACGCTGGCGACGGCGCTGGGGTTGACCTTTAAGCGCATCCAGTTCACCCCTGATCTGATGCCCACCGACGTGACCGGCACGGACATCATCGAAGAGGACGTCACCACCGGCCACCGCACCTGGACGTTCATTCAGGGGCCGCTGTTTACCAATGTATTGCTGGCCGACGAGGTCAACCGCACGCCGCCCAAGACCCAGGCCGCGCTGCTGGAGGCGATGCAGGAAAAGAGCGTGACCGTCCGCGGCAACACTTACAACCTCAAGCCGCCGTTCTTCGTTTTGGCCACCCAGAACCCGATCGAGCTGGAAGGCACCTACCCGCTCCCCGAGGCGCAGCTTGACCGCTTCCTGTTCAACGTGGTGCTGGACTACCTCAGCGCCGAGCAGGAGATGGACGTGGTCAACCGCTTTACCGGCGGCACGCCTCCCGACGAGGTCGAGGCCGTGACTACCGGCGAGGACATCATCATGTTCCAGCAGTTGGTGCGGCAGGTGCCGATTTCCGAGGCGGTCAACCGCTACGCCGTCGAGCTCGTGCGCGCCACGCGCCCGACCGACCCGCTGGCCATACCGTGGGTGAAGAAGTACGTCAACTACGGTGCGTCGGTGCGCGCCACCATGTTCATCGCCACCGCCGCCAAAGCCCGCGCGCTGATGGCCGGCCGCTATCACGTCACCGTGGAAGACGTGCAAAAGCTGATGCTGCCGATCCTGCGGCATCGCGTGCTGACCAACTTTTTCGCCGAGTCGGACAAGATCACCGTTGACGACGTCCTCAAGAAGGTAGTGGAGGAGAGACCCGCTCCCAAAGAGTAATCATGGCGGTTCAGAATCTCCTCGACCCCCAAGTCCTGGTTCGGCTGTCGAACATCGAGCTCGTCGCGCGCACGGTCGTGGACGGCTTCCTGACCGGTCTGCACCGCTCGCCCTTCTTCGGCTTCAGCCTGGAGTTCGCCGAGTACCGCCCGTATGTGCAGGGGGACGATCCGAGATTCGTGGACTGGAACGTCTTTTCGCGAACCGAGCGCACCTACATCAAGCGCTACCTGGGCGAGACGAACACCCAACTGGTGATCCTGCTCGACGCCTCGGCTTCGATGGGCTATTCAAGCGGCAAGAACGTCACCAAGCTGGAATACGCCAAGATGCTGGCGGCCTCGCTAGCCTACCTCACCACCAAGCAGCACGACGCCGTCGGGCTGGCTGTTTTCGACGAGAAAGTGCGCGACTATCGCCACCCTTCCACGCGCTCGGGCCATCTGCAAGGGCTGCTGCACACCATCGACCGCGCCGAGGCCTCCAAGAGCACGGACTTGGTGGCGCCGTTTGAGCATTTCCAGCAGTACATCACCAAGCGCGGGCTGGTGGTGGTGATCTCTGATTTTTACCACGACCCCGAGGCCGTCATCAAAGGCGTTAGCCCGCTGGCCTTCCAAGGGCAGGACATGGCGTTTTTTCACGTCCTCGACCCCACCGAAATCAAGCCGGACTTGAGCGAGACTACGGTGCTCGAAGACATGGAAACCGGCGACTTGCTGGAGGTCTCCTCCGATTTCGCGCGCAAGGAGTACCCCGACCGCATCAAGGCGCACATGGCGAGCCTGGAGAAAGCCGTGGCCGGCGCGGGCGGAGACTACCAACTCTTGGACACGTCCAAGCCGCTGGATTTGGCGTTGAGGGAATACCTCACGTTCCGCCAGAGGAGGCGATGAGCTGATGCTGGCGCCGCTGTTTTTGCTGGGAGCCCTCGCCGTCGGCCTGCCGCTGTGGCTGCATCTGCTGCAACGGGAGAACCCGATCCGCCTGCCTTTCAGCTCATTG
Organism: uncultured Bryobacterales bacterium; assembly: GCA_964405625.1. Taxonomy (GTDB): domain Bacteria; phylum Acidobacteriota; class Terriglobia; order Bryobacterales; family UBA6623; genus RI-231. The sequence goes on along the minus strand of CAYOPA010000032.1, from coordinate 15,313 downwards.
ATGTTTTTTGAGAAGCGCAAGACCAGCACGCTGATGGAGCGGCGCTGGCGCTACCTGCTGCTGATGGCGCTGCGTCTGGCGTTGATCCTGCTTGCCGCGTTGGCTTTTGCCAAGCCGATTTGGGAGCGTCCGCCCACGACGATTCTCAGCGATATCCCCTCGCTGCAGCTCATTGCGCTCGACACCTCGTTGTCGATGAGCCACGGGGGCCGCTGGGATCGAGCCGTCGCCGCCGCCAACGAGGCGATCAACGGTCTGGGCGAGGCCGATCGCGCGCAGATTTTGGCCACGGGGCCGTCGGTGCGGGTGATTACTGAAGCCACGCGCGACAAAGCGGAGTTGCGAGCCGCGGTCGCCTCGTTGGAGCCCGGCTCCTCGCGCAACTCCTATGGCGACGTCATCGAAGCAACGCGCAGTCTGGCGCCCGACGGCGATACGCCCGTCGAGGTGCATCTGATTTCCGATTTTCAAGCCTCGGCGATGCCGGGACGCTTCACCGATCTGGTTCTGCCGACGGTGGCGCAGCTCCATCCCCACAACGTCGCCCTGGCGGACGACGAAAACTGGGCGATCGAGAGCCTGAAGGGCACGTTGCGGCTCTTTGGGGCGGAGAAGAGCCGCCTGGAGGCGACCGTGGCTTCCTACGCCGTCCAGCCGGCGCGCAAGACGGTCACCTTGGAGATCAACGGTCAGACCGTCGGTTCGCAGAGCCAGGAAGTCGCGCCGATGGGCCGTACTTCGTTCGTCTTTGAAGGCTTCGAGGCCCCCTCGGGATTTATCCGGGCCAAGCTGACATTGACGCCGGCGGACGACATGCCGGCCGACGACGTTCGTTTTGCCGCGCTGGACAACTCCGCGCCGGCGCCGATCTTATTCGTAACGGCCGACCGGCGGCGGCGCGATGCGCTGTTCTATCAAGCCGCGCTCGGCTCCTCGAGCCAAGCGGTATTGTCGGTGGAGGTCGCCTCGCCGGGCGACGCCGAGCGGCGCACCCCGGCGGATTTCGCGCTGGTCATTTTGTCGGATATCGGCCAGATGTCAACGAGTTTCGAGCAGAAGCTCAAGGACTACTTAGAGTCTGGCGGAGCGCTAATGGCGGCCGTCGGCCCGGAGACCGCCAAGCGCGGATTGGTCCCAGCGCTGGGGATGCGCACGGCCGCGGGCCGGCTGGCGCCGGGCGGCCGCTTTCAGCTTGCCGGCGTGGTGGACCAGACGCATCAGGCGCTGGGTCGCATTGAGGGACTGCGCGGCGTGCAGTTCTTCCAGACGGCGAAGCTAGAGCCGGCGGCGGAAGACGATGTGCTGGCGACGCTGGCTGACGGCTCCCCGCTGCTGGTGGAGCGGCAGGTCGGCCGAGGCCGCGCGCTGGTGTTCGCGTCGACGTTTGACAACGTTTGGAATGACCTGCCGGTGCGCCCGGTTTTTGTGCCGTTCGCGGCGGAGTCCGCGCGGTATCTGGCGGGCTCGACCGAGGAGGCCGCGGTGGTGACAGTGGACTCCGCGTTGGAGCTCGGCCGGCGCCGCGAAGCCCAGAGAATGGTGCAGGTGTTTGACCCCGAGGGCAGACGGGCGCTGTCGCTGTCGGAGGCGATGGAGCGCGACGCCCTGCCGCTGGACCGCGCGGGTTTTTGGGAGCTGCGCGGCGAACAGAAGACGGAGCTCATCGCCGTTAACCCGGATCCGCGCGAGTCGAACCTGCGGCCGATCGAGCGGGAGACGGTGGAACTGTGGCGATCGACGGGCCGCAGCGGCGGCGGAGTGGGCGCCGCGGGTGAGCAAACGTCCATCAAGCCGCCTCCCATTGAGATCTGGAAGTGGTTCTTGTTCCTGTTGGTTTTGGTCGTGCTGCTAGAATCCGTGGCAGGCAACCGGAGACTGGACGTGCGGAGGGAGGTTTAGAAGGCTATGCTGTCGAGCGGCGATCTACAGGGCTACCTCGGGCAATTTCGGCGACGGCTGCAACTCAGCATCGCCTCCCAAGGGTTGGGCGCGGCGGCGGCGGCGGCGCTGCTGTTCACAGTCGTCCTGGTGTATATTGCCAATCGGTTCGCCTTCTCCAACGCCAGCGTGCTCAGCGCGCGCACGGCGCTGTTCGCGGGTTTGGCGGCGGTGGTTGTGGCGCTGCTGGTCCTGCCCCTGCGCAAGCTGGCCAGGAAGGGCGTCGCGGCGGAGCTGGAAAACCAGGTTCCGGCCTTTGACGGCCGCGTTTCCACCTACATGGATCAGGCGCGCCGTCAGGAAAACGGCGAGCCGGCAAACCCGATGCTGGGGTTGTTGGCCGAGGACGCCATGAAGGTCGCCGAGACCGCTCCGGCGGACTCTATCGTCACCACCGGGCGCATTCTCACCTTCGCGGGCTTGGGCCTGGCTGCGGTGGCGTCGCTGGTGTGGCTGGGCGCTGCAGGGCCGGGCTACTGGGGCTATGGCGCCCAGCGGCTGTGGGCCGGTTGGATGGAGCCTGATAATAAGCCGCTCTACGAGCTGCTGGTCGAGCCCGGCGATACGACCGTGCGTTCGGGCGCATCGCTGCGGATCAAGGCGGAGCTGGTTGGGCTGGATTCCACCGACGCCATGATGTACGTCAAGTACGAGAGCTCGGTGGACTGGGAGGCCGCGCCGATGCCGCCGCAGTCGGCGGGCGCCGGTTTCGAATTCACTCTCACCGGCGTCAACGAGCCGTTCCGTTACTACGTTCGCGCGGCCGGCTTGGAATCGCAGCAGTACCAGGTCCGAGTCGTCGTGATGCCGAACGTCGAGAACGTGAGGCTGACCTATAACTATCCCGATTGGACCGGGCTGGAGCCGCTGGTCGAAGATCCCGGCGGCGACATTCGAGCCGTGCCCGGGACGAAAATCGCCGTCGAGGTGCAAACCGACAAGCCGCTGAAGGGCGCCGTGTTGGTCGTCAACAGCAAGGACCTACCGCTGAAGGGCTCCGACCTGCTGGCGAAGGCTGAGTTTAAGGTCGACAAGGAGGGCGAATACTACATCGCGGCGTTCTACGACGGCGAGAAGGTTCGCCTGACCGAGGATTTCTTCATCACCGTGCAGCCGAACCAGAAGCCGCAGGTGAAGATTCTGAAGCCCGGGCGCGACTGGCGCGCGACGCCGATTGAAGAAGTGACGGCGCACTTTGAGGCGAGCGACGACTTTGGTGTGCGTTCCCTGGAGCTGCGCTACTCCGTCAACGGCGGCGATTGGGTCAAGAAGGGGCTGGCCGGCGGTAACCGCGGGTCGGTGACCGCGACTCATGTGTTTGAGCTTGAAGAGCTGGGCAAGATCGCCGGCGAGGCGATGGGCGCGGGCGGCATTGAGATTCTGGTTCCGGGCGGAGATCAGCCGAAGATCAAGGCGGCCGACAAACGGCTCCACCCCGGCGACGTGATCACCTACTACGTGGTGGCTCGCGACCACGAGCACGAAGTGCAAACGGACATGTACTTCATCGAGGTGCAGCCGTTCAACCGCACCTTCGAGCAGTCGCAGCAGGGCGGCGGCATGCAGGGCGGCGAGCAGAATCAGCAGAACGAGATCTCCAAGCGCCAGAAGGAGATTATCGCCGCCACCTGGAACTTGATTAAGGAGCGCGACGCCGGCGACGGCCGCTCCAAGGGGGAGATCTCGGAATCGGCGCGGATGCTCTCCGAGCTCCAGCTCACCTTGAGGGATCAGGCGCGCACCTTGGCGGAGCGCACCCGCGCCCGCGAGCTGACGGGCACGAACGAAAAGTTCCGGCTCTTTGTGGAGAACCTGGAGCTGGCGGCCGAGTCCATGCAGCCGGCTTCGGATCTATTGGGCGACTTGAAGCTGCAAGACGCCGTGCAGCCCGAGCAGAAGGCGTTGCAGTATCTGCTGCGGGCCGAGTCGTTGTTTACCGACATCCAGGTTGCCTTCCAGCAGGGCGGCGGCGGGGGCGGCGGCGGCGGCGCGAGCCGCGACCTCGCTGAGATGTTTGAGCTGGAAATGGACCTGGAGAAGAACCAGTACGAGACCGGCGGCGGGGGCGGCGGCCAGCAGCAGAAGCTCGAGCGTGAGATCGACGACGCCTTCAAGAAGCTCGAAGAGCTGGCCAAGCGCCAGGAGGCGCTGGCCGAGAAGGCGCGCAGCGAGCAGGAGATGAGCTTCGCCGAGCGCTGGCAGCAAGAAATGTTGCGGCGCGAGGCCGAGGAGCTCAAGCGGGAGTTGGAGCAGTTGCGGCGCGAGTCGCGCCAGCAGCAGGCCCAGAATTCCCAGCAGGGCCAGTCCGGTCAGCAAGGACAGTCCGGCCAAGGCGGTCAGCAGGGCCAGTCGGGCCAATCGCAGGAGCAGCGTCGGCAGGAGCAGCTCGTCGATCAGACGATCGAGCGGCTGGAGCGCGCCACCAACCAGATGCAGCAGGCAGGCGGCCAACAGGGCGGCTCGCCGCAGCAAGGCGCGCAGCAGCGCCAGAGCGCCCAGCAGGCCAGCCAAGAGCTTAACCGCGCCAAGGAGCAGATGGCCGAGCAGCGCCGTCAGCAAGGCCAGTCCGCGCTGTCGGACATCGTGAAGGGCGCCCAGGATCTGGTCGATCGGCAGGCGGAGGTTCAGCCGCACCTGGAGCGTGCATTGCAGACGGCGCTCGAAGAGATGCGTAAGCAGAAAGAGGAAGGCCGTCGAGGTGCGGTGCCCAGCGGGCTGACTCGTGAGGAAGAGGGGCGCTTGTCCGCGGCTAAGGGCGAGATGGCCGAGGATCTGCAAGGGTTGGAGCGACAGGCGCAGGAGGCGATCCGCCGGCTCGGGCAATCGGCGCCGGACGCCGCCCGCAAGCTGCGCGGCGCCCTAGGCGAGCTCCAGCAGTCAGAGGCTTCCACGCGATTGCAGACGGCGGCCGACTACATTCGCCGCGGCGGGGCTCCGTACGTGGCCAATAGCGAAGAAGGCGTGGCGCGCGCGCTTCGCGATTTTCGGGACAACGTTCAGGAAGCCGAGCAGATCGCTCAAAACGGCGGCGGCCAGCGCGGCCGGGGTGACCAGGGCGGCGACCAGCTCGCCCAGGCTTTGACCCGCATGGAGCAGTTGCGGCGCGATCTGGAGAAAGCCGCGGGCCTGGACGATCCGTCCGGACGGCGCGGCGGCCAGCAACCCGGTCAGGAGCAGGGGCAAGGCGGTCAGCAGGGCCAGCAGCAAGGGCAGCAAGGCCAGGGCCAGCAGGGACAGCAAGGTCAGCAAGGCCAGCAGGGCCAGCAAGGGCAGGGCCAGCAAGGGCAGGGTCAGCAAGAAGGGCAACAAGGCCAAGGACAGGGGCAGCAAGGCCAGCAAGGCCAGCAAGGCCAGCAGGGCCAGCAGGGTCAAGGTCAGGGCCAGCAGGCGGGCCAGGGCCAGCCGGGCTCGCAAGGGCAGCAGGGCGGCCAACAGCCCGGCCAGCAGCAGGCGCAGCAGGGCCAAGGTTCACAGCCGGGCCAGGGCAACGGACAGGGCGAAGGCAATGGCCAAGCTCAGCAGGCGCAGGGCGGCATGACTCCCGGCGGCGAGCCGGGGCAAGGCGGCCCAGGCGGGCTGGGCGGCCCGCGTCGCGGAGCCGGCGCCAACAACTTCGGCGAGTGGTCCGATCTGCGCGGCGGGGGTTTCGACCCCCAAACGCAGCAGCAGATGCGCGAGGCGATCCAGCGCGGCGCCGCCGAGTTCCCGCGCCTGACCAACCAGCTTCGCCAGGGCGGCGTCTACGACGAGGATCTGGCGGCGTTGCGCAAGTTCGTGCAGAACCTGCCGCAATCGCGCTTCGAAGGCAACCCGGAGTTGTTGGAGCGCGAGTACCGCGACATGCTCTCGTTGCTCGAACAGCTTGAGCTGCAAGTTCGTCGGCAAGTGGAGGCCGGTCAGGGCGGGTCCGTGCGCGCTCTGGTCGCCGACCCCGTCCCCGACGAGTATCGCCAGGCGGTCGCGGACTACTTCCGCAAGCTCAGCGAAGGAAAGGGCAATTAACAAAAAAAAGGGCCGGATTGGCTCCCAAAAGAGCTGTCGCGGACAAGGGCGCCCAATTGTATAATGAGGGCGGCGTGATATGGGAGCGAGGGGCCAGACCAGCCCGGATCTGTTCGGTGGAGCGACGAGCTTCAGCGATGTCGTCAACAGTCGGATCATCCGATCCGAGATTGAAGGCGGCGTTCATTTGGGTGATTTGCCCGAAGGCGCCGGCCTGGAAGTCGAAACCGAGAACCGCTCCTACCACGTCGTGATCCGGCCCGGGGGGCTTGCTGACATCTCGGGCCATCCGGTGTTCTGTCCCAACCCCGTGCGCGTCCACATTCACGGCTCAAGTTGGGGAGGGTCCATGCTCAAGGTCGATTACATCGGCCGCGGCATGCACCTGGAATTCCACCACCCCGAGTTCCACACCATCACCACGTCGCGGATTGTCGAGATCCGCGCCCACGTACTGCGCTGAACGGCCGGAGAGCCTCGTGATCTCCGAGCCGACGACGACGCTGACGGACTATCTGTTAGCCGCCCTCGCGGCGTGGCTCGGCTGGAAGCTTTTCCGGGACCGGCGGCGGGAGGGGTTTCGTGGGCGGCAGGATTGGGCGCTCGCCTTCTGGGCGATGGCTGTGGGCGCGGGGCTGGGCGGGACCTCCCACGGCTTCGGACCGTTGCTGAGCGAGGGGGCTCGCGCGGCGTTGTGGAAAGCCACCGTCTTTTCGATCGGCCTCGTCTCTTACTTCGTGATCAGCGGCACGGCCCGGGCGGTTTGGACGGGAGGCGCGCTACGAGCGGTGCGGGCGACCGCGCTGGTCAAGCTCGGCGTCTATTGGTGGTGGATGGCCTCGCATGACGAGTTTCGGTATGTGATCTACGACTATGGGCCGAGCCTGCTGCTGGCGCTGCTGCTCGGCTTGTGGCTGTGGAAGACGCGGGGCGACAACGGAGGAGTCTGGATCGCCGCCGGGGTGGCGGTCTCTTTCGCCGGCGCCAGCGTCCAACTCAGCGGTTTCGCGTTGCACTGCCACTTCAACCACAACGACCTCTACCACGTCATCCAGATGGCGGGATTGTGGTTGCTGTATCGCGGCGCTCGGGAGCTGGCCGGCCTGCGATCGTGCCGGCTGGACCCCCGGCCGGACCTATAATGCGGTCAGGGAACGATTTGGAACCACGCCTAGGCTTTCGTCGTCGGTATCACAAGCAGCGCATGAAAGTGATCTGGCGAAAGTTATGCCTGGGGCTTGGCGCTCTGGCGCTCCTGGTTGGCGCATCCTCGGCCGAAGCGGCTCCGGACGAGGAGAAAAAGCAGGCGCCCTACGAAGGCGAGCTCCGCATCGTACGGCTGGATCTGCTCGATTCTCCCGGCGGGTACGCCATCCCCGCCGATTCGGTCTTCTACCCCGGCGAGACGATCTATCTGGGCTTCAATCTCGCCGGCTATACCGTCGATGACGACTATCGCATCCATTTGGTCTGGCGCGCCGACGCCGAGGGGCCGAATGGCGTGCCGTTCGCACCGCCCGAGGGCGGTGAGTTCGCCGTTGAGCTCGCCCCGCAGGACGAGAACTGGGAGCCGTATGTTGAGCTCGCCAAGGCGCTGCCGCCATTCGCCAGCTCGGGAAGCTACACGATTCGCATCCGACTCGAAGACAATCTCGCCCAAGAAAAGCTGGAACGCGAGCTGTCGATCCGGGTGGAGGGCGAGGATGTCGAAGTGACCGCCGCGCTGTCTGTGCGCAACCTCCAGTTCGCGGCGACGGAAGGCGGAACGCCGTTGCAGCGACCGGTGGTGGCTCCGGGCGATCGATTGCACGCCTCGTTCTTCATCAGCGGCTACAAGACCGGCGAGGACAACGCCTACGAAGTCGAATCCGAGATGAAGGTCCTCAACCGCAAGGGCGAAACGATGATCGAGTTCCCACGGCAGGGCGAAAAAGGGGCGCCGTTCTACCCCCGCCTGTGGCTGCCGGCGAAGTTTCGGCTCGATCTGGATCCGACCATCCCGCAGGGCGAATATTTGATTGTGCTGGAAGTGCGCGACAAGGTCGGCGGCGCCGCGCTGCGGGCCGAAGAGACCTTTGAGGTCCGCTGATCGCGCGACAGCAAAGAAAAACCGAAGAGATCCGTTCGTAACGGCGGGGCGCGCAATAGCGTCCTGATATACTAGAGGGCCGAAAAACGACTCGGATGACATTCAAAATTCAGGGCTTGCTGATCGCAGCGGCTCTGAGCTTCGCGACGGGGCTCAGCGCGGCGCCCGGTTTTGATTCCGATATTCAACCGTTCCTCCAGCAGCACTGCCTCGCCTGCCATAACGACGACACGCACCTGGCCGATGTGAACCTGGCCTTTGACAGCGAGCAGGCGGCTCTGGAGCACCCCTACGTCTGGCAGGATGTGAAGCGCATGATCGCCCGCGGGCGCATGCCGCCGGCGGGCCTGCCGACCCCCGAAATTGCAGTCATCGAGTCGGTCATCGGTTGGATTGACGTGCGCCTGCGCGAAGCCGCCGCGAACGCCAAGCCCGACCCGGGCCGCGTGACGGCGCGCCGGCTGAACCGCACCGAATACAACAATACAGTCCGAGATTTGTTCGGGGTTGACTTCCGTCCGGCCGACGATTTTCCGGTCGATGACTCCGGCTATGGATTTGACAACATCGGCGACGTGCTGACAGTTTCGCCGGTGCTGATGGAGAAGTACCTGACGGCGGCGGGCCGGGTGGCGAGGGCTTCGATCGCGATCGACCTCAGGGCTCCCAAGCCGGTTGCGCAGCGCTACCAGCAGTCGCGCGCCGAGGACGGTCGCACGGAGACGATCGCCATCGGCGAGCTGGTGGATTTTGATCCCGCCGGCGGGATTGAGGTTCAGTACAAGTTCCCGGCCACGGGCGACTACGAGATTCACGTTCGCGCCGCCGATCGCCGGCCGCTGCTGGAGAAGGAAGGCATCCCGATTCCCTCGGAACCCCTGCATCTGGCCGTGTTCATCGACGGCCGGCAGGTCGATCAGATGACGTTGCAGCGCGGCGCTCCGGCGCCGAATCCGCCGATTGACGCGCGGCTGCGCATCCCGGCCGGCACGCGAGATCTTTCGGTCGCGTTCATCGACTCCGAGCGCGGGCCCTATAACCCGAACCGCGATTTTGAGAAGCGCCTGCTCTTCGCCGACTACATCGAGATCGAAGGCCCTTACAACGCCGAGCCTCCGCCGTTGCCGGCGTTCCACCAGGAAGCGGTGACCTGCAAGCCGACGGACTGGGCTGAGCAGGAGCGCTGCGCCAAGCGGCTGCTCAGCGAGCTGGCGCGGAAAGTCTGGCGGCGGCCGGTGGCTGCCGGCGAGGTCGAACGGCTCACGGGCTTCGTCAAACTGGCTCACGCGCAGGGCGGCTCGTTCGAGGAGGGCTTGCAAGTCGCCATCCAGGCGATGCTGGTCTCGCCGCACTTCCTGTTCCGGATTGAGCAAGACGCCGACCCGACCGACGCCGAGACCATGCACCGGCTTGGCGGCTACGAGCTGGCCTCCCGGTTGAGCTACTTTCTGTGGAGCTCGACCCCGGACGAGGAGCTGTTGGACGCGGCAGGGCGAGGCGATCTTTCCGACGACGCCAAGCTGGGCAAGCAGGTCCAGCGCTTGTTGGCGGACCCGAAATCCTCGGCGTTGATCGAGAATTTCGCGGGCCAGTGGCTGGAGCTGCGGAACCTGGCGCGGGTGAACCCCGACCCGGATCTGTTCCCCGAGTTTGACTCCGCCTTGCGCAAAGCGATGCAGCGCGAGACGGAGCTTTTCTTTGAGTCGCTACTGCGCGAGGACCGCCCGGTGCTGGACTTCCTCGACGCCGACTATACCTTCGTGAACGAGCGGCTCGCCCAGCACTACGGCATCGAGGGCGTGCGGGGTAAGAAGTTTCAGCGGGTGCAGGTGGACGGTAACCGGCGCGGCGGCATCTTGAGCCACGGCAGCGTATTGACCGTAGCCTCCTACCCGACCCGCACCTCGCCGGTGCTGCGCGGCATCTGGGTGCTGGACAACATTTTGAACGCCCCGGCGCCGCCGCCCCCTCCGGGCGTGCCGGAACTGGATGAGGCTGAGGTCGGCGTGGGCGGCACGCTGCGCGAGCAGCTTGAAAAGCACCGCTCCGACCCCAGTTGCGCGGTTTGCCACAACCGCATCGACAATCTTGGGTTCGGGTTGGAAAATTACGATCCCATTGGACGCTGGCGCGAGATGGATGGCAAGTGGCCCGTCGATTCCGCCGGCGAGCTGCCCGGCGGCCATCACTTCACCTCGCCGGGCCAGCTGAAAAAGATCCTTCGCGACACCGAGGGCGATATGTTCGTTCGCGGCTTGATCGAGAAGATGTTAACGTATGCACTAGGCAGGGGCGTGGAACGCTTCGACACGCCCGCCATCGAGCAAATCCGCTCGCGCATGGCCGAGAACGATTATCGTTTTTCGAGCCTGATCGACGGAATTGTGACGAGCCCGCCTTTCCTGATGCGACGAGGCGAAGAGGTATCGAGCGATGATTAACACCGGAAAGCACCTTCACCGACGGACGTTCCTGCGAGGTCTCGGCGCGGCGGTTTCGCTGCCGTTTCTGGACGCGATGGTTCCCGCCACCGCCCGCGCAAACCGTCTGACGAAAGGCTTGGCGCCGCGCCGGCTGGCGTTCGCCTACGTGCCCAACGGCGTGATCATGGAGGCCTACCGGCCCGCCACGCCCGGCCCGAATTTCGAAATGACGCGCATCCTGGAGCCGATCGCCTCGTACCGTAAGGACATGGTCGTCTTCAGCGGCCTGACCCACAACAACGGGCGGGCATTGGGCGACGGCCCCGGCGACCACGCCCGCGCGGCCGCTTCGTACCTGACCGGCGTGCATCCCAAGAAGACCGCCGGCGCGGACATCAAGAACGGCATTTCGGTTGACCAGGTGGCCGCCATGGGCATCGGCGACCAGACGCGTTTCGCGTCGCTGGAGCTCGGCACCGAGCCGGGCCGGCTAGCGGGCAACTGCGACTCCGGCTATAGCTGCGCTTATTCGAACTCGATCTCCTGGCGCGGCGAAACCAGCCCGAATCCGCCGGAGATCAATCCTCGGCTGGTGTTCGAGCGGCTGTTCGGCTCGGCCGACCAGCCCAGCGACCCGGCCATGCGCGAGCGCATGCAGTCGTACAAGAAGTCGATCCTGGATTTCGTGCAGGACGACACGAAGGCGCTGATGGGGACCTTGGGCCCGACCGACCAGCGCAAGATGGACGAGTATCTCTACGCCGTGCGCGACATTGAGAAGCGCATCGAGCAGTCCGAGCGCAACGGCGAGGTCGAGATCACGCCCGACATTGAGCGCCCGGCCGGCGTCCCGGCGGATTTCGCCGAGCACGTCAAGCTGATGTACGACATGATGACGATCGCCTTCCAGGCGGATCTGACCCGCGTGTCCACGTTCATGTACGGCCGAGAGGGCTCCAACCGCACCTACCGGCCGATCGGCGTCTCCGGCGCGCATCACGGCATGACGCACCACCGGGGCGACGCGACGCTGATTGAGGACATCACCAAGATCAACGTCCACCACATGGAGCTGTTCCGCTACTTCCTTGATCGGCTGGCGTCGATCGAAGAGGGGGACGGCCGGTTGCTGGACAACATGATGACGGTCTACGGCTCGGGCATCTCCGACGGCAACAAGCATTGGCACCATGACCTGCCGGTGTTGATGGTCGGCGGCGCGGGCGGCACGATCAAGACGGGCCGGCACCTGGAGTACACCGACGAGACGCCGATGACCAACCTGTATCTGGCGCTGCTGGACAGGGTGGGCGTGGAAACCGAGACGCTGGGCGACGCGACGGGCAAGCTCGAGCACCTCAGCGGACTGTAAAGGGCGCACGGGCCTTCGCCGCCCCTGTCGATGGACCAGTATTTCCGGTTCCTCTAAGGAGCTCGTTCGCGACGGCGCCCCTTCGCTGGAAGGGTTGCCGGTTGATGGTCTTGCGAGCGACGACTCGATCATCTACGTGCTGGACGACGATCTCCGGCTGGTCTACTGCAACCCGGCCTAAGACAAGTTTGCGGAATCCAATGGCGGGGATGCCTTGCGCTGGGACGCGCCGCGGGGCAATCGGTTGTTTGACGCCGTGGCGGAGCCGCTGCGGTCGTTCTATGAGCAGGCCTTCCGCTCCGTCGCCGAGACCCGACAGCCTTGGGAACACGACTTCGAATGCAGCGGCCCGGATCTCTACCGCCGCTATCACATGCAGGTCAAGCGGATTGACGACCCCAGCGGCTTCTTGGTTGTCAACTCGCTTCGGGTGGAGCAAAGCCATGAGCCGGCGCGCTGCCCGACGACGCCGGACACAGCGCGCTACGTCAGCGCGGACGGGATCGTAACGATGTGCTGCCACTGCCGTCGAACGCGCAGGGCGGGGGAGTCGCAGTCGTGGGATTGGGTTCCCGGATATCTGAAAGATCCGCCGGCGCGAATTTCCCACGGCCTTTGCCCGTCCTGCGTCGCCTACTATTACTTCTGGTAGCTATCTGGTGAGTGGGTCTTCCACCTCCGGCGGCGTCGCGTGAATCAGTCTGCCCAAGGCCGGGTCACGCTCCATCACCCGGTTGCGGATCTCCCAGGCGACACGCCGGTAGCTGATGTGGCCTTTGACTCCGGAACGGACGCGCGCGATATACTCGGCCTCGGCAAAATCCATCTTGTAGAGCGTTCGGCAGCGGGCGGCGAAGGGCAGCAGGTAGTCCCTGACTCGCTCGGGCAGCAACGCCCGGGCCGTCGCCGCTTCCTCAAGCGCCGCCGCATAATCGTCCGCGAGGCCCGCCTGCTCCATCAGCTCCGGCGTCTCGCTCCCCAGCGCTCCCGTAAAGTCCTGCCGGATCTGGACGCAGCGGCGGTGGCGGTGCAGATCCCGATAGGCGCCGATGTCGCAGACCACATCGAACACATATTGATAGCCCGAGCGAAACTCGCGCAGCAGCTCATCGCGGCGGTCACGGCCGGCCAGCGCCACGTCGACCACTTCGTTCTTGCGGGCCTCGCTCCAGCCGGCAACCTCGTCGAGCACGGCTCGGTAGGGCGCGTCGGTCGCGCCGTATAGCCAGGTGGCCACGATCTCATCGAGCGGCTCGGCATTGGGGGCGAGATCCACGTCCCGCGGGCCGTCCACCGGCGCAAACTTCACATTCTGTCGCGCCCATTGCTTGATGCGTTGGCGGGCGTTGCGGGCGGTGATGTCAGGGTCGGCGTACTTCGCCAGCGTTGGCGCCAAGGGCTCCAGCGACTGAGAGGCGTCCCAGACGCAGGCGGGAGGCTCAGCGCAAGCCTGCTTCATCTCGACGGCGAGCTCGCGAATCTCGGCGTAGGGAGAGGCGCCCAACCGCTGCATCTGCTTTTCGAGCGTGCGGATGCTGGTCACCTGGCCGAGGTTGGTGGAGACGCCCAGGAAAAGCAGATACCGCACGCCGTCGTAGGCGCGGGCGGCGATGGTGCGCTCGTAGCGTCCTTCGGGCATCTCAGCGGGGCGGGGCAGAGCTCGGCGCAGGTGCTCGATGAGCTTGGCGTGCATCCCCTGATAGGTCTGGAGCAACCGCTCGGCTGCCTGGCGATAGGCGGTTTCCGCGTCGGTTCCGGCCACCTCGGGCGGCGTGATGATCGATCCGGCGGAAAAGTCCTGGTAGCGGCTGGACTTGGCTTGCCCGTCCCACAGCGGCTCGTCTTCGATTTCGATGGCCGCCAGCTCGGAGACGCCCTCGAAGCAGAAGATTGCGTGCCCCAGGTCGGCGATGGAGGCGTGCCCGTATTGGAAATAAAAGCTGTCGAGGAACTTCTCCGAGCTGTGGCCGCGCACCCAGGCCACGCTTTCGCGCACGGAATCGGGCGAGCGGCTGTAGCGCGCCAGCGCATACGCGCTCTTCTCGGGAGGCATCGGGGCGACCACGACCACGCGTTGCGGCATAGAACACCAGCCTACAATAATGGACGGTTGGCCCCCGTCGCTCCCCATCGCTTTGGCCGCACAAGGCTAACATTTGAAACGCTCGATACGACCATGCGCGAGGCGGCCGAGCAGGCTCGCCTAGGCGCTTCGGAGGGCTCGCTGATCGTGGCCGACCGGCAGACGGCCGGGCGAGGCAGGCTGGGCCGGACGTGGGAATCCGAGCCCGCGACGGGATTGTATTTCTCGTTGGTGCTGCGGCCCCGGCGCCCGGCGCTCCAGATGCTAGCGCTGACGCTGGCGGCGGGAGTGGGCGTGGCGCGCGGCATCGGCGACCACTGCGGATTGACGTGCGACATCCGTTGGCCGAACGACGTGATGCTGCACGGGCGCAAGGTGGCGGGGGTCCTGCTGGAGGGCGAGACGGAGAACGGCCGGCTGGAGCGGGCCATTTTGGGCGTGGGCGTGAACGTCAACCAGGAGCGAATGACGCCGGAGCTCGCCGAGATCGCCATCAGCCTGCGGGAGGCGACCGGGGCTGAGTACTTGCGAGAGGCGCTGTTGGAGGCGATTCTAGGGCGGTTGGAGCAGGCCTACGACATGCTGCTGGAGCAGGGTCCGGCGGCGGTGCTGCAAGCGTTCCGTCGGGCCTCAAGCTGGACGCAAGGAAAGCGGGTCGTGGTGGAGGGCGAGACCGGGGTGACGGCGGGGTTGAGCCCGGAAGGGTACCTGCTGCTGCGAGCCCCCGATGGAACCGTGCGCCCGGTGCTGGCCGGCAGCGTCCGGGCGGTGTAGCGCAGGCGCCTACGCCTGTGCTAGGACGCGGCGCGCTGATAGGCGCTGGACCAGCGGTATTGCTCGGGTCTCTCGACCAGTCCGGCTTTGACTGGGTTGTTTTCGATATAGGCCCGAATCCGCGTCCGTTCAGTGTCATCGCGAACCCAGTGGTCATACGACTCTGCCTGCCAGAACGGCTCGCCGATCCCTTCCAGCATCCGGTTGGCGACACGCGTCGTGAATCCCTTCAAGGACTTCATGAAATGACTTGGCTCGACCTTGGGATCAACCAGCATGTGGACATGGTTGGCCATCAGGACATAGGCATCGAGCGCGTAGTGCTCCAACTCACTGCCGCCCCGAGTAATCGCATCTTCCACCAATTGCGCGACCTGGGCTTGCCGCAGATAGGCCGGTCCATGACGGGCCGCATCGAGATACCGGTCCATCCAGACAAACGCCTTGCCGGCGCTCTGCGTGCCGGGCGGAGGGTAAAGCGAAGCCGGTAGGCTTCCATGCAGATGCCAAGTAAGAAACAGCGCCTGACCAGGCGGATAGCGATGCGGCAGGCGGCGACGAGCCCTGTGCACCCGATCATCGGTCATTCCCGCAAAATCATAGCGAGTTTTGTGGCGCAGGCGCCTACGCCT
>CAYOPA010000031.1:17186-20999 GCA_964405625.1 uncultured Bryobacterales bacterium | reverse complement strand
TACGAGAAGTACGAGTTCCCGCACATGTACACCAGCCCCGAGCTCGGGGCGGCGACGCAGGCGCTGGTCGCGGCCGCGCAGGCCAACGGCAAGATTCTGGGGCTGTTCCTGTTCGGCACGGACCGCGTGGGCGAGTTTCTGGAGAAGGGCTTTACGTTCATCTCCATCGGAAATGATCTGCACCACATCCTGACCCAGGCGAGCGCTTATGTGAACAACATGGAGCGCATCGCCGCGGAGAAGGGCAAGAGCTGGGTGCGGCGGCCGACGGCTTTGATGTAGCGACCCCGCCGGTATTAAGCTTGGAGGGCCTGCGGCTTTCGCCGGCCCTCCGTCGTTTGCGGTACTCGCGATTGACGCACCGAGTATCGATTCAGCTCGCCAACTGCCGGCGCACGTGCTCCACGACAGGGCAGTGCTCCTTCTCCGGGCTGAACAGGACCATGTTGACGTCTTCGCTCACGGCCAACGTGTGGCGGGGCGGCCAATAGAATAGGCCCCCCCGCGGACCGACTCGGTGGAGCCGTCGTTGTAAGTCACCGTTAGGTCACCGTTGAGTACAAAGCCCAAATGCGGCGATTGGCAGAGGTCGCCGTCGAGGCCCTTCAGTAGCGGCGTGATGTCGGTTCCTGCTTTCAGGAAGAAATATTCCCCCGCCATCGTTCCGCAGTCGGTTGCGTCGCCGAAGCCGGTTATCTGGCGCGCCACAGCGCCAGGAACGTTGAATTTTTCGGGAATTTCGTTCTTGGATATTCGCATGCGGCGAGTATAGGGCGTTCCGGCGTACGAGTCAATTAAATTAAATTGCTGATATCACGCCCCCTTCAGCCACCTGTCAAACCACTCAAACGCTTCAGCCTGCATCGCCCGGTCAAACTTGTGCGGTCCGTCGTGGAAGCTTGCCTTGTAACGGTCCGTCGCGTCGGCCTTGGCGTAGACGGCTTGTACGATCTCGTCCGCCCGGTGCATCTCATCCGGGGTAAAGAGTTGGTCCTGGTTGTTATTGAGAACAAGCGTCGGGCGCGGGACGTTCAGGGCCAGGATCTCGGGGTAGTCCAGATCGCGCGGCAGCCCCGGAATGTAAATCATCCAGGTGTGGGTATGGCACTTGTAGAGCAGGTAGTCGCGCCAAGTGGTCATCATGCCGACTGGAACCGAACAACGGATGCGCGGGTCGGCGCCGGTGAGGTAGACCGTGCGCAGACCGCCGCCGGACAGGCCGCAGCAGCCCACGCGCTCCACATCCACGTCGGGCCGGGAGCACAACACATCCAGCGCGGCGCGGTCGTCGGCCACGAAGACGCCGGGCCAGGTCGTGCCGCCGCAGAACAGGCTTTTTGCCATCAAGTGCTCATGTCCGCCTGCGAAGGCGTTGTAGGCGTCAATCTCCTCAGGGCTTTCCGGACTTTGCTCCACCAGGCCGCGCTTGACGACCTCAGGCAGGTCGCCGGCGCGCACGCGGCGGGTTCCAAAGGTAAAGGTATCCGGGACAAGCACCAAGTAGCCGCGTTTGGCGAGCTCGTTGGCCCAGGCGGCGCCGCCGTAGTACTTGTTCTGGTGCTCAATCATTCGCGGATGAGGGTCCGAGGTGATTTGCGTGATCTTTCGCTTACCGAAGTATTTGTTGCCGCCGTGATCGTGCAACCCCAGCACCGCCGGCAGCGGGCCGGCCGCTCCGGACGGCTTCAACAGATACGCCTCCGTGGCCGGGCCGTAGGGGAGCTGCCAGCGAAGATGCTCGATCGACAGGCCGTCAAACTCAAAAGCGTGCTGCACCTGGACGGCCGGCGTCGGCCCGGTTTCCGGGCTCATCAGCGCGTCCAGGTAGCGGGTGCGGGCGCGGTTGCGCCAGTCCTCCAGCCGTCCGTGCTCCGGCCGGCGGAAGGAGAGACGCGGCGGGTCGTCGCAAATTCCGGCCGCCCACTCTCCGTATGCTCCGATCATGTTTTCCATGGCTCTTGTTCCTCTCCCCGGCTAGCGTTTTCTCTTCAGATAGAGCTTCGGGCGCCTTTTCTCGATCAGCTCCAGGAGCTTTTTCTTGCGCTTGTGCTGACTTTGAATGGCTTGCAGCTCCAACAGGAACTCGTGGTCCTTGCCGATTCGATTCATCAGCGAAGCCGCCTTTTCCAGCATGGCCATCGCGGCCTTGTAGCTTTCGACCGTTGCTTCCTGACTGATCTGGCGACCGGCTTCGGCGAGGAAGATTCGGGCGCACTCTTCGGGATGCTTGCGTCCCATCTTGGCGGCGAGCCCCAGCTTCACGTCGCTATGGTAGGGGCCCTGCCGTGATTCGTCCCAGGCTTCCTGATCGCGGCCCGCGTCCACGAGCAAGGCGATGATCAGAGTACGAAGCTCCGCCACTTCGAGATCGTCTGAGATAGCGGCAAGCTTCCGGCGCAAGCTCTTGACGACATCGTCGAGCATCGGAAGCCACTGCTTGATGGGCTCAGCGAACATGCGCAGCGCCACTGCTGTTTCTTGTCCGGGATTTCGGTCGAAGGCCTCGCGGAGAACCTGAACCGATTGGTCGAGGCGCCCGAAGTCTTGGTGGATTACGGCCGCCAACAACGGCAGCCTGGACCGCGGGTCATTGGGAAAGGCTCGAATCCCCCGCTCGGCCCATTCCATGGCGCGAATCGGCTCGCCCGATTGGAAGCATAAATTCGCAATTCTCAGATACGCGTCGGATGAGCTCAGATCGCGCGCCATGATCTCGATTTGAGCTTCGATGTCGCCGCCCAGGCCGGCCAGCAGCTCCAGCAGCATCTGGAGAGTGTGGGTCTCGGGGTCGTTGGGACGGTTGGCGCGCTTCTTCCAAGCGGCTTCGGCGAGCTCGCGGAAGCGCCGCAGGCCGGCTTGGCCGAGCACTTTTTGATATCTTTCGGCCGCCTGGAAGAAGATATCGTAGACGCTGCGCATCTCCCACTGGAACAGCCGCTCGGCCAACGCTTCGGGATCCGGCCGGGCGCGCACGCAGGCTTCGTAGTGGATATCTTGCAGAATTTCCAGCAATTCGTCGGATTCCGCGCTCGGCTCGCCCACGAGCAAGAGCGTTACCGTCATGCGATCCAGAGCGTCCTCGCACAGCACGATCACGTCATCGGCGGGACCGCGCTCGGCATGCACCTCGATCAGGTCGATCGTGGACCTGCCGGCCTCAAGCCACTCCACCTCATACTCAAAGCGATCCGGATCAAGCGTCTCCAACACGGCGGTGCGCAAGGCCGCGAGGGTCTGCTCCGGCGAGCCTAGCGCGGCCGCGACCGCCATCAGGCGCACCACGAGCCTCTCATCGTCCCGCGCCCACTCGGTCAGCATGCGGGCCTGCCGCTCGCGCTCCAGGCTCAGGAAGAGCCCGACGGCCTCGTCGATCGGAAGCTGGCCGGGTTCGCTTTTCTCCACAGGCTTCGGAGGGGCCAGCCAGGCTAGGCCGGCGGCCACGCAATGCTTGCAGAAGAAGCCCTCTTCGCCGATGTCGCAGGCGCACTCGTAGTCGAGGACGCCCTCGTCGTCTTTCAAGATGACGTTGTACGTCTCAGTTCCACAAACGAGCGCTTTGACGCCGCCGGAGGTCGCCTCGATCGAGCGCACGCGGCCCTCGGCGAAGTACCTGCGCCCCATTTCGTAAACCAGGTCCCCGGCCATCCGCCGCAAGACCTTGTCATTCATCGCGCGTGAGAGATCGCCCATCGCCCGCTATCATCGCGCAATCTTCACAGCGCGGGCAGCGGGCGTTCCTCGGGGCCGAAGCGCATGGGGATGGCGCGCTGGTTTTCGGAGCCGGGCAGCCGCAAGAGCCTCGGGGTGATGGTC
>CAYOPA010000031.1:0-17176 GCA_964405625.1 uncultured Bryobacterales bacterium | reverse complement strand
GCACCGTGTTCGAGCGAAAGAATTTGCCGATCCAGGGGAGCTCCGCCAGGCCGGCCGGTCCGGAACGGCTATTGCGCGCCTCCACCACGGAAATTCCCGAGATCACCGCCGTCTCTCCCTCCGTCAGCCGCACCTGGGTTTGGAACTCGCGATTCGCCAGGATGGGAACGCCGTTGACCGAGCCGCCGGCCAACAGCCGAAATTCGGTTTCGATAACCAAGGTGATCTCGCGGGAGCCATGAACGGTTGGCGTGGCCTTGAATGTCAAGCCCAGGTCCTCAAACGTGAACGAGGGTACTGGGACGCCCGCCGGCTGCTCATCGCTTGCAACGATATCGGTGGCCTGGAAGGAGGCGTTGATGATGGGGAAGCGCTCGCCGATCAGCAACTCCGCGGGCATGCCGTCGGCCGCGCGCAGCCGGAAGCTTTGCAGGCTGCGTCCTTCGCCTCGTTGGCTGAGGACGGCGGCGAGATTCGCCGAGCCGATGGTGACCCCGAAAACCGTCCGTCCGCCGCCGATGGCCAGCATCCGGGTCGCGTCTTCGGCGGAAGGAACGGGCGGCTGATTGTTCCAGATAGTGGAGAAGTTGGTAATCGGGACTGCGGTCGGCAGGCTCATGCCGGCCTGCACGCGGCGGTCGGCGGTGACGGCGATCAGATCGACCTCGATCATCACCTCGCCCTTGGGCAATGAAAGCTGCCGGTAGAGCTCCTGCGCGAGGCGTACTTTGCGGACGGTGTCGCGCAGCACCACCTGCTGCGCCGAGGCGCTAACGAAGGAACGCTTGATGTCGAGCGTCTGCTGCACCGCCTGAACCATCTCGTTGGTCTGTTCGGCCGTCATGGCCTCGGGGATCGGAATCGAGACGGCGGCTACGGGTTCGAGCTCCTGGCGCTTGTTCTGGTTGTCCTCGGCGACCAGAAAGAGATTCGACGTGATGGGCGCCATGAAGCTGCCGCTTAGGTCGTTGAGCAGGACCACCGCGTGGGCGAAATCCGTGAATTCCAGTGAGGCGCGAATCTCTTGGTCGCCCTTGAAATCCTCGTCGAAGATCACCCGCAGGCCGAAGAGCTCAGCCAAGGCCTTGTAGGCGTCGACAGCCTTGCCCCGAAAGGCGAAGTCGGCCCGCTTGTTCTCCGGCGCGAGATTGACGGGTTGAGTGATTTGCAGGGGCAGGGGACGCTCGGGGATATGGACCGCCGACGCCTCCTGGCCGGCGCTGTAGTCCTGGCGCGGGGCCAGCCTACCGGCGGCTTCGAGGTCGCCGGTGGCGGCGAGGGTCTGGGCGGCTACGATGCGCAGGGCTTCAAAGCCGCGAATGGCCTTGACGTCGGCGGGATTGGCGGCGCGAGCGGCGGCGTAGTGCTGCCAGGCTTCCAGCAGCAGGCCCTGTTTCTCGGCCTTGCGGCCGCGCTTGTAGTGCTTCCGCGCCTGCTCTGGAGACTGCGCCCAGGAAGCGACGCTGACGAGCAGCAGCAAAGCTCCGGCTATTCGCAAAGGCGCCAAGAACAAATGACGGCGGGGGCGATGTAAACGTGCAGGTTACATCCGACGAAGCTCGTGGCGCGGGCTTTCGAGCCGATGTTCCCGCGCTCTATAGCGACGCCGCCAGCAGTCGGAAGAGCTGATCCAGGCGGTCCGCTATTTTCGGGTCCTCGGTCGCCAGTCCGGCGGTGACCTCGTCTCGGCTGCTGACGAATGTCCGCAAGCGGCGCTGTGCGTCCGGCTCCTGGATCTCGCCGGCCACCCGGGCCGCGTCATCGTACAACTTTCCGGAGGCTTGGCTCGCCGCGGCGAAATCTCCGGCCCGGACCGTCGAGACCAGTAGGCCCAGGCGGCTGTGTATGCCGGAGACCGCCAGCGCGTGATTGGCCGTGGAGAGTGACGCCGTCAACCTGTCAACCTCCGCCGAAGAGGTCTGGCGCAAGTCCCGAAGCTGGAGGTAAAGCGGGACAGCGGCGATGACCACCCCCGCCAGCAGAGCGATAGCGATGTTGCGCGCTTGGTTCACGCCTCAAAGATAGCATCAGCGTCGGCCTTTGGCGCGGTTCGGCGCGAAGGCGTCGCTGGCGGCGATGCCGTCGATCATATTGGCCGTCAGCGCATAAATTTGGGAATTGCGTCCCTGCCGTGTATCCGGGTCAGTGGATGAGGTGGCGACTACCACCAGATCGAGCTCATGAATCACGAAGATGAACTGCCCGCCGTAGCCCCAGGCGTAGCAGACCCCGCGTCCGGCGAGCTCGCGAATCCACCAGCCGTAGCCGTACTCCCTGCCGCTAAACGCTGAGCGGCCCCGTCCGACGCAGGATCGTTCGATCCATTCCTCAGACAAGATCCGCTTGCCGTCCGGCGTTTGTCCGCGGTCGAGATAGAGCTGTCCGAAGGCCAGCATCTGGCGCGGCGTCAGGCCCATCTCGTTGCCGCCGAAGAAGATGCCTTCCGGGTCGCGCGTCCAGGCGGCCAGCTCGAAGCCCAACGGCTGGGTCAATTGCCGCTGGGCGAAGCTCCTGACGCTCTCTCCGGCGGCCTTAGTCAGCAGCGCTGACAGCAGATGCGAGCTGCCGGTGCTGTAGCGGACGGCGCGGCCGGGCTCTTCGACGAGCGGCTGCCGGAGCGCGTAGCCGACCCAGCTCGGGCTCGCCACCCAGGCCCCATAGTTTCGTCCGCTGGTGCGTTCCAGCCCGGAGCGCATGGTCAGCAGGTCCTCGACGGTGATCTCGCGCTTGCGAGGGTCCTCGCCGTTCAAATAGCGCTCGAAGTACGGCCCGATCGGAGTCTCCACGCCAGGGATCAGGCCACTCTCGACCGCGATGCCGATTAGCGCCGCCACGACGCTCTTCGACACCGACTTGACGTTGGTGGTGCGATGGGGACCGGCGCCGTTGTAGTAGCGCTCCAGCGCTGTCTCGCCGCGAAAGCTCACCAGCAGGCTCTTGAGACCTTCGATGCGGTCGGCCTCGTGCGCCGCCTGCAGGAGCGCGCTGGCCAGCGGCGGGCGTGGCGGGGCGAACGGGTCCTCGAATTCCAGGCGCGAGGACTGCTCGCCGAACGGAAAGCAGGACGCGGTTAACAAAGCGGCCCAGAGCGTTGCGAACCGAGCGAGCCTCACGCGGTCCCTCGCGGCCGCAGCTTCATTGTCAACAACAGCGGCGCTGTGAATTGCCCGGCCGGGTCGGAAGGCTCGGCGATCTCTTCAATCCGCAGACCGGCGCCCAGCGCCGCCATCACGTACTGTCCGACCTGATGCTCCCGGCTGCGCGGCCGGACACGGGCGCCGGTTTTGGGGTCGCGAAACTCAGCGGCGGCCCCGTATCGGCGCAAGCCCGGGTGCATCTCCACGATCACGATCCAGCCGTCGGGGCGGCAGATGCGCGCCATCTCCGCCAGCGCCGCATTGAGCCGCTCCACGTGCTCCAGGGCGCAGGAGCACAGCGTCCGGTCGAAGGAGCCGCTCTCAAATGGCAGAGGTTCGTTGAGGTCGCGTTCCACAAACCGCACCGGCCCAGCGCCGGGCCGTTGTCGCGCTTCGCTCAGCATCCCCGCTGAGAAATCCACGGCCGTTACCTTCGCCCCCTCGGCGGCCAAGCTCACGGCATGCTGTCCGGTCCCGCAGCCGAGATCGGCGACGTCCAGCCCTCGCACCGGCCCCAGCAGCCGCCGGACCTCGGCGTTCTTGAGCGAGACCGAGGCGTTGCCCTTGCGGTCGTACTGCGCCGCCCAACGGTCGTAGCCTTCCCTGGTTGGAACGATGATGCTGGGCTCCGCCATCTCGCCTCGTCGTAGTCGCCCTACCTCAGGCGTGCCGTGGGGCGTTGAGGGCCAGCTTCGCGTAGGAAAGCCCGGAAGCGACCGTCATCGCAGCGGTCAGCCACAGCAGCGACTGCGACGCCACATGGCCGGGCAGAGCTAGCACGGTCAGCAGGGCCAGGGCTTGGAGCGAATCGGCGGTCTTGCCCAGTGCGTTGGGCAGCAGGCGCACGCCCCAGCGCAGGTAGGCGCTCAGCCAACCCAGCAGGATCAGCAGGTCGCGCGCCACGATGATCCCGCCCGCCCACAACGGCACGCGGCCCAGCAGCATCAGGGTGATGTAGGCGCTGTTGATGTAGAGCTTGTCCGCCAGGGGGTCGAGCATCTCGCCGGTGGGGTTCACCCGGCCGGCGTCGGGCGGGCGCGCCCGCCGCGCCAGGATGCCGTCGAGCACGTCCGTGGCTTGCAGCGCCACGATCATGCCGATCGCCATCCAGTCAAAGCGGCGGTCCAGCGGCGTTTTCAGCAGCACCCAGACCAGTGCGGGCGTCGCCAGCAGACGCGCCAGGGTCAGTAGATTCGCCACTCCCAGCAGGAAGCGGTTCACCCTTGGCTCGATCTGCTGAATTCTTTCTTCTCCCATCGTGAAGCGTGGCGGGCGCTGACCTTGATCGCCTTAGTCTTGATTGTCGCGCTTTGCAGCGCCTGGGCGAGCGTCCGGCGCTGCTTGGGTATTCTACTTCCCCGGCGACGGCCGGCGCGAGCCGGATTCCGAGTTGAGATAATGATGGCATGCCGCGACGGATCAGCCTCGGGCTGCTTCTGCTGCTGGGACTCGGCGCCTACTGGGCGGTCGCGAACCCGCCCATGCCCGCCATGTCGTGCCCCTGCGATCACGCCGAGCCAGATTCGCTCGACGCTCGCGTATGCAGCTTGTGCCGTACGGCCGAAGAGCAGTCCAATCCGGTCTACTTCCTCAAGGACATCAACCCCGCCAAGCCGAACCGCTACCTAGCGCTGCCCAGACTGCACGGTAACGGCGTGCAGGCGATCGGTGAATTGGACGCCGAGGAGCGCGAATCCGTCTGGGCCGCCGCTATCGCCCGGGCTGAGGAGCTTTTTGGCCCGCGCTGGGGCTTGGCGCACAACGGCCAGTTTTTCCGTACCCAGTGCCATGCTCACATCCACATGGGGCCGCTGAGCCCGGAGGTAAAGGACGAGGGCGGAACGCTCTATGACCATCCCAGGGACTTTCCGGCGGTCGGCGTCTCGCAGGGAATGTGGCTGCACCCCAAGGACGGCCGTTACTGTGTCCACCTGGATCGCGATCTCGCCGAGGTGGTGCTGATTCGCTGACGTCAAGGAAAGTCATTACACTGAGTCGTTTGCGGATGCTTCGACTCATCGCGGCTGTTTGGCTGGCCGCCGCGGCCGCGGGCGCCCAGGTCATGCCGCTCTCCGAGGTTCGCGCCGGCCAGCGCGGCGTAGGGCGCACGGTTTTTTCCGGAGCGGCCGTCGAGGAATTTCAAGTCCAGATCCTGGGCGTGCTGGAGAACGTCGGCCCCCGGCAGTCCCTGATTCTGGGTCGGCTCTCCGGCGGTCCCTTGGAGCAAACCGGCGTGATGGCGGGCATGAGCGGCAGCCCGGTTTACATCGACGGCCGACTGGCCGGGGCGGTGGCGTTCAGCTTCCCGTTCTCCACCGAGCCGCTGGCCGGCATACGGCCGATTGAAGATATGCTCGCCGAGCAGCGCACCGAGGCCGTCCGGCCGTCGCCGCCTTCGCTGCCGGAGCTGTTGGCCGGGGACCGCCCGCTGCTTCCCTCGTCCGGCCCGGCCCAGGGCGCGGACCGCATGATACCCATCGCTACGCCGGTCGCTTTCGGCGGATTTACCGAGCGGACGCTGGACGTGTTTGGCGACCGGTTGCGGGCGCTGGGGCTGCGGCCGATCCAAGGCGTCGGCGGGTCTCTGCGCGAAGGCGGGGGAGAGTCGCCGATCGAGCCCGGCTCGATGATCAGCGTCGGGCTGCTGACCGGCGATCTGTCGCTGTCGGCCGCCGGCACCGTGACCCACGTGGACGGCGACCGGCTGTGGGCGTTCGGCCACGCGTTTCTATCCGTGGGGCCGCTGGAGTTGCCGATGATGCGCTCCGAGGTGCTCACACTGGTCCCGAATCTGCAAAATTCGTTCAAGCTGGCGGGCGACGGCGAGCGCATCGGCAAGGTGACGCTCGACCGCACGGCAGGCATCGCCGGCATGCTGGGCGCCGGGCCGGCGATGGTTCCGCTGCGCATCACGGTGAACGGCCGACTGTATGAGATGGAGTCAGTCCGCGATCCCTTCCTGACGCCGTTCCTGTTGCAGATTGCGGCCTTCACGGCCGTTGACGCTGAGCAGCGCCAGATTGGCCCGTCCAGCCTGCGGGTGGAAGGCCGTGTGTCGTTCCAAGACCCAGCGGCGCCCGACTTGCGGCTGGACGACCTCTATTCCGGGCCGTCCGGCGTGGCGCAGCAGGCTGCCCTGGGCTCGGCCGCGCCGTTGGGCTTTTTGTTGCAAACCGCGCCGGGCGAGCTGACGGTGGACGCCATTGAGCTGAATATCGCCGCCGCCCCGGAGGAGAAGCGGATCCGCTTGGTGGGCGCCTGGGCCGACCGGCGAGAGGCCGAGGCCGGCGAGACGGTGAAAATCTCAGTCTCCGTGCGCGGTCCCGACAGCGACGAAAAGACGGTCCGTGAGGTGGAATGGAAAGTTCCACAGGCGCTGGGTCCGGGTCCGCTCCAGATCACCCTGGCTGACGCTTCGCAGCTCAATCTGCTGGAGTTTCCGCTGCTGGTGGAAGCCGGCAAGCTGCCGCCGGCCGAGCTGGTGCATGCCGTCAACCGCCTGCGCCGCAGTGACCGCCTCTACCTGCGCGTGTGGCGGTCCGGACGCGGTTTCCGCATCCAGGCGCGGAAGCTTGAACGAGCGCCCGCGTCGCTGCGCATGGTGCTGGAGTCGCCCCAGGGGCTGGCCGGCGGCGCGGCGGCGGAGGGCTATGAGATCCTCGCTGAGATGGAAGCAGCCGCCTTTGACGGGGTTGTGAGCGGCGCGCTCAGCTTGCCGCTCGAGATCACGAAATGAATTGTCGAATGGTTTTGCTCGGCTGGACGGCCGCCGCCTTCCTGTCGGCCGCCTCCCCGCAGGTTTGGGAGATCAGCGATTTTGAAAGCTTCCTCAAGGGCCGCTTTGAGGAGGTCTCGCTCGACAGCGAAGGAACCCTGCGGCTGGCGCCGCGTCTGACGCCCCTGCTGGAATCCGAGGAGGCGCTGGCGTGGGCGACCGCCGTGGCCGAGGACGGCGCGATCTACCTCGGCACGGGCCATCAGGGGCGCTTGTTCCACATCGCTGCCGACGGGACGGCCAAACTGCATTGGCAGGCGCCGGAGATTGAGATCTTTGCCCTGGCGACGGCGCCCGGCGGACGCCTGTTCGCCGCCACCGCGCCTAATGGCAAGGTGTATGAGATCGACGCCAATGGCGAAGGCAAGCCGCTGTTCGACCCGCAACAAAGCTACATCTGGGCCTTGAAGCTCTCGGCTGACAACCAACACCTTTATGCGGCCACCGGCGACGAGGGCCGCATCTTCCGCATTCCGCTGGACGGCTCTGGCGAGGGCGAGCTGTGGCTGGAAACCGGCCAGCGGCACGCCATCAGCATGGCGCTGGACCCCCAGGGCAAGCTGCTGGTCGGCACCGATCCGAACGGCCTGCTCTACCGCGTGGACGGCAAGCAGCAGGCCTTTGCTCTGTATGACTCCGACCTGCCCGAAATCCGCGCCATCGCCGTCGCGGAGTCGGGAGAGATCTTCTTTGCCGCTATGGGCGGCGCGATGTCGTTGCGCGACCAGACTACGCAGGTCGTCTCGACGGCGGTGACGGCGGCGGCCATCGCGGAGGGCTCGCAGCCATCGACGGCGGGCTTGACGGTTCCAACCGTCAACTATGGCGTGGAGACGGCCGCGTTGTTCCGCCTGCGGCCCGAGCATAGCGTTGACAGCCTGTGGAGCTCGAAGGAAGAGGACATCCTAGGGCTCGACTTCGATCCTTCCGACCCGACTAAGCTGCTATTCATCACGGGCCGCGCCGGCAGAGTGTATCGGTTTGACCCGGCGGAGGATCGGCTGGAGCTGCTGGCCCAGACGGACCAGCGGCAGGCGACCTCGTTGCGGACGGTGGGCTCGACGGCGCTGCTGTCAGCGGCCTATGGCGGCGCGCTGGCGCGGCTCGAAGCCTCGCCGGCTGACAAGGGCGAGTACACCACCGGAGTGCGCGACACCGGCGTCGTCTCGCAGTGGGGACGGCTGAGCTGGCGCGGCGCGGGGCGCATCGTCTTCAGCACCCGCAGCGGCAACTCCCCGGCGCCGGACACGACCTGGAGCGACTGGTCGGCGCCGATTGAAACGCCGGGCGGCGGGGCGGTCACGTCTCCGGCGGCGCGCTACATCCAGTGGCGGGCGCGGCTGGAGCGCTCGGGCGAGGAGCCCCTGCTGGAGCAGGCGACGTTGAGCTATCTGCCACAGAACCAAGCGCCGGTATTGACCGAGGTGAACGTCAAGACCGTGCGCGGATCATCCGTCGACGGCGCTTCGGGCTCCTCCGGGGCCTCGTCGAGCGACTCGACGGCGGCCTACTCCATTACCGTGACGGCCTCGGGCGACAGCTCGGTGAGCACTGCGGCGACCTCCACGCAGGAGACCAAGCTGGACCGCGGAAACGGCGGCCGGCTCTCCATCGCCTGGAACGCTACCGACGCGGACGGCGACGACATGCTGGCGCACGTGGAGTTTCGCGGCGAGGACGAAAAGAGCTGGAAGACGCTTCGACAGGACGTGAAGGAGAAGAAGGTCGAGATCGACCGCGACGCACTGGCCGACGGCCGCTACCGCTTTCGCGTGACCGTCTCCGACAGCCCGTCCAACCCTCCCGAGGCGGCCAGGACCGCCCGCAAGGTGAGCGCGCCGGTGTTGATTGATCACACCCCGCCGGTGGTGATGTTGCTGGAGATCAGCGGCGGGATTGTTCGTTTTGAGGCGCGCGACGCAGCCTCGGCCATCGTCGCCGCCGAGTACTCGGTCAACGGCGGCCCTTGGGTTCCGGTGCGCGCCGATGACGGCTTGGCCGACAGCCTCGCCGAGACGTTTTCCGTGCGTCCGGACCCTGCACCGGGCGAACGGCTGATTACCCTCCGCGTGCGGGACCGCGCCGGCAACGCCGGCCTGGGTAAGGCGCTACTCACCGAGTAGCCGTCGGCCTGTCGGGTAGACGCCAGACCCGCCGATCTGTCGCAATAGAGGGCAGGCATGGTTTGGAGCAAGCGCCTGCACGAGTGGCTGACGACAGCCGGAGTTTCCCCTTCGATCGCCGAATGGACGGTTGAAACCAGTGAGGTCGTCGGGGTCTTCTTCCTCGCCTGGCTGGCGAACTTCGTCGCCAAGCGCATCATCGTATCGACGGTAACCAAGATCACCGAGCGCACCGAGACGCGGTGGGACAACATCCTGGTTTCCCGCAAGGTGTTTCACTTGCTCTCGCACCTGGCGCCGGCCCTGGTGATTTACACCCTCGCGCCCCACGTATTTGAGAGCGAGTCGTTGATCGGCGCCGCGATGAAGGGCGCCCAGATCTACATGCTGGTGGTGGGCGTGCTCAGCCTCAGCGCCTTCCTCAACGCCGTTCACGACATCTACCGCACCTTCGAAGTCTCCAGCCGCATCCCGATCTTCGCTTACCTGCAAGTGGTCAAGCTGCTGGTGACGCTCTCGGCGGTCATCGTCAGCGTCTCGGTATTTATCGACAAGTCGCCGCTGCTGCTGCTCAGCGGCTTGGGCGCGGCGACGGCGATCCTGTTGTTGATCTTCAAGGACACGATTCTGGGGCTGGTGGCCGGTATCCAGCTTATGGCGCACGACATGGTGCGGATGGGCGACTGGATCGAAATGCCCAAATACGGCGCCGACGGCGACGCGGCGGAGTTAACTCTGACCGTGGGGAAGGTCCGCAACTTTGACAAGACCGTCACCACCATCCCGACTTACGCGCTGATTACAGATTCGTTCAAGAACTGGCGGGGGATGAAGGACTCCGGCGGTCGCCGCATCAAGCGGGCCATCAACGTGGATATCGGCTCCATTCATTTCTTGGGCGATGAGGACATCCGCGAGCTTATGAAGATCAAGAAGCTGCGAGGTTACCTGGAAGACCGCGTGGGCCGGATCAGGGAGTACAACGAAAAGTACGGCGACTCCGACGCCTCCCCGGCGAACGGGCGCCGCCTGACCAACATCGGCGCGTTTCGCGAGTATTGCAAGGCGTATCTACTTGAGAACGACAGCATTCACAAGGACATGACCTTCCTCGTGCGGCAGTTGGCGCCGACTCCGCAGGGGCTGCCGATTGAGGTCTACGTTTTCTCGAACGATCAGCGCTGGCCTGTTTATGAAGGCATTCAGGCGGACATCTTCGACCACCTGCTGGCGGTGCTGCCGCTGTTTGGGTTGCGGGCGTTTCAGCAGCCCAGCGGCGCGGACTTGGCCGGGGCGGCGGCGGCGCTGGCGTCGAAAGACCTACCCGCCGGCTGAAGCCGAGCGGCTCAATGATCGAACGATGAGCCGCCCACGTTTACGTGGCGGGTAGGCGTGGCTTTCACCGGTGTTATACTTTCATATAACAAAGGGAGTCCATGCACACCACCAACTTACGCAAAGTCGGCGGCTCGGTCATGCTGGCGGTTCCGCCGGCGCTGTTGAAGCTATTGGAGCTGCACCCGGGCGCCACGGTCGGCTTGGCTGTCGAGAGCGGGCGGCTCGTCGTGGAGCCCCGGCGACGGCCCCAGTACAGTCTGGATGAGCTGTTGATCCAATGCGACGCCGACGCGCCCATCGCCACGGAAGACCGTGATTGGCTCGATGACGAGCCGGTCGGTCGCGAGTTCCTCTGATGAAGCGCGGAGAGGTCTGGCTGGTCAGTCTTGACCCAACGGCGAGCCACGAACAGCAGGGAAGCCGCTCGGTGCTGATAGTCTCGCCGGAAGCGTTCAATCGCGTGACCAAGGTCCCTGTCGTACTGCCGATTACAACCGGCGGAAATTTCGCCCGGGTGGCGGGTTTTGCGGTGTCGCTGACGGGCGCCGGAACCACGACCACGGGCGTCGTGCGGTGCGACCAGCCGCGCGCCCTGGACCTGAGGGCTCGCGGCGGGAAAAAGCTGGAGAGGCTGCCCGAGGCAATTGTGGACGAGGTGATGGCCCGCTTGACGCCGATTTTCGAGTGAAGGATGTCGGCTCCCGCGAGCGATTGAGGGGAAAGAAAAGGGGACGCCGCCATTTTTCGACGGGACGCCGCGAGCCGTGCCGGCGTACCGATCGAGTCTTCATGCCCCGACAAGCGCGGGTGGCGGCGGTCGGCGTAAGCCGCCCGACCCGATCGGGGAGGGGCCGCTTACTGCACCACAAAATCGGAGAACAGCACCTCGGTCACGTCGCCGTCTTGCACCAACGGCGCCAGGCGGTCGGCGATCTCGCGGCGGAAGATCTCCTTGCCCTCGGACTGGCTGAGCTCGTCAAAGGATTTTGAGGTCAGCAGCGTCAGCACTTGGTCGCGCATGCGGGCCATCAGCAGCGGGTCTTTCTTGACCGCCTCCGCGGCTGCCTCGGGGGAGACGGCGACCTTGAGTTGCAATCGGGCGTGATGCTTGCCGCGCGAGTCGTTGATGTTCGTCAGGAATGTCTCCATTTCGATCAACCCAACGGAAGCCTTGGGCTTCTCCGACGCCGCCGCGCCGTCGCCGTTCATATAGAAGTAGGCTGCGGCTCCGCCGCCGCCCAGCAAAACGACGGCAGCCGCCGCAATCATCATCTTTTTCGTGCTCATTGTGTCCCTCCGTCGGGCGCGGACGGTCCCGGATTGAGAAGCGTCTGCTGCGGCTGGGCGCTCAGCCGCGTAAAGACGAACTCCACCCGTCGGTTTTGCGCGCGGCCTTCCGGCGTATCGTTGCTCTGCAGCGGGTTGGTGTCACCCCGACCGATCGCCCGCAGGCGGCTGGGCTCCACGCCGCGCTCGGTCATATACCGCACCGCCTGGCCGGCGCGGCCGGCCGACAGCTCCCAGTTACTGGGATACACCGCCGTCGCGATCGGAACATTGTCGGTGTAGCCGACGATGTCGAGCGAATACTCCACCGACAGCGTGTATTGGGCCAGCGCCTCCAGCAGCTCGCGCGCTTCCACATTGATAAAGGTCTGGCCGGAATCGAAGAGCACGTCCCCGCTCAATTGCAACACCACGCCATCACGAGTCTCGACGGCGACGCCCTTTTCGGACAATCCGGCCTGCTCCAGCAGCTCCTGCAACTTTTCGCGCACCTGCTGCGGGGTCGGGTCCACCTCGCCGGGGTCCACGTCCTCGCCTTCTCCCGTCTGCGGGTCCTGGAACGGCATCAAGCTCGTGCCGGTGGGGATGTCGGATACCTCGAACTCGGATTTCGACCCCAGCGCGTTGCGCACCGAGCCCATCATCGTCTGGAACTTGACGATCTCCATGTTGGAGAACGACAGCAGTAGCACGAAGAAGGTCAGCAGCAGCGACATCAGGTCGGCGAAGGTCACCATCCACGCAGGGGCGCCCAGGCTGTCAGCGCCGGAATCGTCGTCGTCGATCATGCCGCCGCCTTCTTCTCGTCGCTCTGGCGTAACGCCGGCGCCAGGAACGCTTTCAGGCGTTGGTCGATGGAGCCGGGGTTGTCGCCTTGCGAGAGCCCGATCGAGCCTTCCATGCACACCGACATTGCCAGCAGCTCCTCCCGCGAGCGGACTTTGAGCTTGTCCGCCAGCGGCAGCGCCACCACGTTGGCCAACAGCGCGCCGTAGAGCGTGGTCAGGAGCGCCACAGCCATGGCCGGGCCGATCGAGGCCGGGTCCTCCAGCGCCGCCAGCATCTGCACCAGGCCGATCAGCGTGCCGATCATGCCGAAAGCCGGCGCCGCCTCGCCGATGCCCATCAGGATCTGTGCGCCGCGCTTGTGGCGGGCGCCGGTGGAGCGGATGTCGTTTTCCAAGATCGTGCGCATCTGCTCGGCCTCGATGCCATCCACGCACATCGAGACCGCCTTGCCGAGGAATTCGTAGGAGATCGGGACGCTCTCCAGCGACAGCATGCCCTCCTTGCGGGCCTTGCGCGACAGGCCGACGATCTCGTCGATCAGGTCCGGCGTTGCAGGGACCTTGATCGAAAATGCCTTGCTGACGACCTTGACCATCGCCAGCACGTCGGCAAGCGGGTTCTTGATGAGCGTCGCGCCAATGGTGCCGCCGATGACGATCATCATCGAGGGCGGATTGACGAACATCAGCGCGGAGCCGCCCATCACGACGGCAATCACGATGAGCACGGAGGAGATGACGAGACCGATGACTGTGGCGAGATCCATACGAGGGTGACGCGCCGCATCGGACGCACATCTACCGTATCGACCCTTGGATCAGCCGACTTGAGCGCGGCCGGATCATTCAGCAGCCGGATCGTTAGTTGTGATGCCGGATTGGCGACAATCAAGGTGTATGCGCGGCTTTCTAACGCGGCGGACGCCCCCCACGGCCCGCATCCTGCTCATTGAGAGCGGCCCCAGACCGCTGGGCGACCTCGCTGTACAGCGGTTGAAACAGGTCTTTGGACCTGATACGCAGGTGGACGCGCTGCATTGCCAGTCCGGTCCTCCGGAGGGCGCCGCGCGCTGCTGGAGCGTCAATTCCACGGGCCGCTGGGCGCTGCTGCGGGAGCTGCGTCGCGAAGGTCATCCCACCGCCGCGCTACTGGCCGGCGGCGACCCGATCATGGCGCCCTGGCGCTGGACAACGCTGGCGCTGTTGCCGTCAAAATTCCTGATCGTCAACGAGAACGGCGATTTCTTTTGGCTCGACCGCGGCCACCTTCCCACGCTGGTTCAATTTCTGCAGCACCGCTCGGGGATGGGCGGCGAGTCGGCCGTGCGCAGCTTGGCGAGAATCGTGCTGATTCCGGCCGCGTTGGTCTACTTGCTGCTCTACGCGGCGGCCGTCCATACGACACGGGCGCTCAGATTGGCGCTGGGCCTGGGCCGCAAGGCGGCGGCTCGATGAGCGCCCGCTCGATTTATCTCGACCACCACGCCACCACGCCCGTGGACCCGCGCGTGCTGGAGGCGATGCTGCCCTGGTTCACGGAAAAGTTCGGCAACGCCGCCAGCCGCAACCACTCATTCGGCTGGGAGGCTCGCGACGCCGTGGACAAAGCCCGCGAGCAGGTTGCGGCGCTGATCGGAGCCAGCCCTCGCGAGATCGTCTTCACCAGCGGCGCCACGGAGTCCAACAACCTCGCCATCAAGGGCGCGGGTTGGCATGGCCGCCACAATCGCATGGTGACGGCGACCACCGAGCACAAAGCGGTGCTCGATCCTGCCGATTGGCTCGAAGAGGAGTTGGGCTTCGAGGTGGAGCGGCTGCACGTGGAAGGCGACGGACGCCTTCACCTGGGCGAGCTCGACGAGGCCTTGGCTCAGCCCACCGAGATCGTCTCGCTGATGGCCGCCAATAATGAGATCGGCCTGCTGCATCCGCTCGCCGAGATTGGCGCGATCTGCGGCCGGCGCGGGGCTTTATTTCACGTCGACGCCGCCCAGGCCGCCGGCCGCATCCCGCTGGACGTGAGCGCCGCCGCGATCGACCTGCTCTCCCTCAGCGCCCACAAGCTCTACGGCCCCAAGGGCGTCGGCGCGCTGTACGTACGAGGACCGGTTCGCAAGCGGATCGTTCCGCAGATGGACGGCGGCGGCCACGAGCGCGGCCTGCGCTCGGGCACGCTCAATGTCCCCGGGATTGTGGGACTGGGCGCCGCCTGCCAGCTCGCCGACGCCGAGATGGAAACCGAGGGGGTCCGTCTGGCGGCGTTGCGAGACCGGCTGCTGGAGAGGCTGCGAGCTGAGCTCGATGGTCTGCACGTGAACGGAGCCCTGGAGCCGCGCTTGCCGAATAACTTAAACGTCAGCTTCGAGGGCGCCGACGGCGAGACGTTGCTCAGCAAGCTCGACGGGCTGGCCGTCTCCTCGGGCTCGGCCTGCACCACCGCCGATCCCCGGCCCAGCCACGTATTGCGGGCGATCGGGCTAACCGACAAGCTCGCGCAGGCCTCGCTGCGCTTCGGGCTGGGCCGAACGACGACCGCCGAGGATATCGAGGAAGCGGCGGGGCGGGTCATCGCGGCGATCCAACGATTACGGGCTTTGTCTCCGAGAAACCCTTGAATCAGATCTCGCTCTGGTAGACTTTCGAGCATGAAGCCCTGGGTTGTATGGGCAGCCGCGGTAACCATCCTCATCGCGGGATGCGCCGAGGCTCCGCCGTCGCCGCTTTGTCGTCAGGCGACCGGCGTCAAGGTGGGTGAAGTCACCCAGAGCTCCGCCATCGTGTGGACGCGCGTTACCCAGGAGACCGCTCGCCGGTCCGACGGCGAAGTCCGGCGCGGCCGGGCCAACCATGACCAGCCGGAGCTGAATCTGGACGTGACCGGCCTGGAAGGAGCGGCTCCAGGAGCGCCGGGCAAGGTGCGGCTGCGTTATGGGACGAGCGAGGACCTCAGCGACGCGACCGAGACGAACTGGAAAACCGTGAAGCCGGAGCGGGACTACACCTTCCAGTTTCACCTTCGGGACCTGCGGCCCGCCACGCAGTATTACTTCGCCAGCCATACCGCCGACCCCACCGGCGGCGTCGAGCATGAGCCCGTTACGGGCCGCTTTCGCACCGCGCCGGAACCGGACGACTACGCCGATGTGCGCTTTACCGTCATCACCGGGCAGGCTTACAAAGACGCCGACGACCCGCAGGGTTTTTTGATCTACCCCTCGATGCTGGCGCTGGATCCGCACTTCATCGTGCCCACCGGCGACACCGTCTACTACGACAGCGACGACCCGCTAGTGACGAGCATCGACGTCGCGCGGTACCACTGGTGCCGCATGTACAGTTACCCGAAGCTAATCCAGTTCCACCGTTTCGTGCCCGGCTATTGGGAGAAGGACGACCACGACTCCTACGCCAACGACAATTGGCCGGGCCTGGTGCGGCCTTTCATGGGCTCGTTCACGTTTGAGCAGGGCTTGCAGGTTTTCGCCGAGCACACGCCCGCGCCGAAGAAGCCGTATCGCACGTTTCGCTGGGGCAAGGGTTTGCAGATCTGGCTGGTGGAGGGCCGCGACTTCCGCTCGCCCAACCCGGATCCTGACGGCCCTGACAAGACCATCTGGGGCGAGGAACAAAAGGCCTGGTTGACCGAGACCCTCAAGGCTAGCGACGCCGACTGGCGAGTGCTGATCTCGCCGACGCCGATCGTCGGACCGGATCGGGAAAAGAAGTCCGACAATCACGCCAACGCGGCCTTTAAGACGGAAGGCGACTGGTTCCGGCAGTGGGCGGCCAAGGAGCTGGGCGACAACTTCTTTGTCGCCTGCGGCGACCGGCACTGGCAGTACCGCTCGGTGGACCCGGTGACCGGACTGAACGAGTTTTCCAGCGGGCCGGCCAGCGACGCACACGCCAGCGGCTCGCCGGGCGAGGACCCGCAGTACCACAAGTTCCATCGCCAGCAGGGCGGATTCCTGTCGGTGCGCACCTGGGTGGAGGGCGCGGAGAGCAAGATCGCCTTCAGGTTCCACGCGGTGAACGGGGACGTGGCTTACGAGCACGTCCAATCGAGACCGGTGAGCGAGTAGCGCAGGCGCCTGCCCCTGCCGCCTCGACCCCTAGGTCGAGGCTTGTGGATTGCCCTCGGAACGTCGGCTGGAAAGCCCACCATGTAAGTTTGCAAAATCGGACTGCTTGGCGCCGGCCGCGCGCGGCGCGGCCTTCTGGTCGACGCTTCCGCTATCACACGCGAGCGCCTCATGATCGGAGAAGGGCCTCGACCAGGGGGTCGAGGCGGCAGGCGTGGGCGCCTGCGCCACCTCTCCGCCGCGCGCTTGAGCGAAATCCCTGCGGGCTTCGCCAAAGCCCGCGCTACCGGCGCAATGGCGCCTGACGTGCAAAGTCATGGCGTAGGTGAAGAAAGATGGAAGCCCTTCAGGATTTGGCAAACGACCTGAGGCGGAAGCGCGATGAGCTGAAGCTGCAATTGCATTTGGCTTCCATGGAAGCCAAACAGCAGTGGGAGGCCCTGGAGGAAAAGTGGGACCGCTTCGCGGTCGAGGCTCATCTGACGGAGACAACCGCAAACGTCGAGGAGGGCCTGAAGCTCCTGGGCGAGGAGCTCGCCCAGGGCTACGAAGATTTCCGAGCAGCCCTCTCCGGCGCGAAAAAAGGCGGCTAACCCTGTCCCGGACGGGGCACGGTCGCCAAGATAGCCTGGATGATGTCGTCTTC
>CAYOPA010000030.1:0-21411 GCA_964405625.1 uncultured Bryobacterales bacterium | reverse complement strand
GTGGTTCGAGACCGGAAAGGGTGAGATCATCGTTCCATGGGCGCAAGTTGGCTCCTTCATCCGCTCTGAGCAAGGCAATATTATCAATGACGGCAAGACGGTGAAGCGCAGGTTGTCGGACCTGTTCGAGCACAAGTGCATCGCCGTCAACCGCCGCCGCAGTGGCGCAAATGAAGTATCTGTCCACCTACCAAGCGACATTCCCGAGTGCCGAAATCTCATTGATCAAGAGGAGCGGGAAGCCAGCGTGGAGCCGGAGCCCAAAGACGAACGGGACTATTACACAGATCCCGGTCGCCGGCTCGTGGTCCTCGCGCGCGACAAGAACGCGTGCGTCTACTGCACTGCGGTTCTCTCCGAGGAGAACTACGTCCTTGACCACCTTGTGCCCGTCGCACAGGGCGGGACAAACCGGAAGCACAATCTGGTTGCCGCGTGTGAGGACTGTAATCGACGGCGAAGCGCGTCGAATCCAGTTCAGTTCCTACGAGAGAACTACCGCCAGCAACTCTTGACGCAGGCGGAATTCTTGCGCCAGAAGGATTATGTCGAGGCCTTGCTTACAGAGTGCGCTGACTAACAAGACATTAGCGTACAATCGCCAAGTGCTTAGGAATGTCCGCCCCTACTGACCGCGCTCCTACCCAATCTCCATAATCTCTTTCTCTTTGCTGGCGCCGGCGGAGTCCAGTTTCTTGATCGTCGTATCGGTCAACTGCTGCACCTGGTCCTGCGCGGTATGGCACTCGTCTTCGGAGATGACCTTGTCCTTCTCCAGCTTCTTGATCGCGTCATTGGCTTCGCGCCGCAGGTTGCGGACGGCCACGCGGTGGTTTTCGACCATCTGGTGGAGCTGCCGGACGAAATCGCGGCGGCGCTCCTCGGTCAGCGGCGGGATGTTCAGGCGGATCACCCGGCCGTCGTTCTGCGGATTGATGCCCAGGTTCGAATTCATGATCGCCTTTTCGATCGTCCCGATCACCGAGACGTCCCAAGGCTGAATGAGGATCGTCGAGGGCTCCGGCGTGCTCAGATTCGCCATCTGGCTCAGCGGCGTAAGCGCGCCGTAGTAGTCGGCCCGGATCGTGTCGAGCAGGTGCACCGAGGCGCGCCCGGTCCGTAGGCTGGCCATCTCGCGCTGCAGATCGCCGACCGTTTTCTCCATCCGCTCTTCGGTTTCGAGCTCGATTTCCTCAATGGAGTCGCCTTGAATGTTCGCCATCTTCGCTTCCACCTCGTTGTTTTGACTTCCCGGTCAGGACATCAGCGTGCCGGCCGACTCGCCGCGCGCGACGCGCTCCAGCGAGCCCTCTTCGAGCAGGTTGAAGACCAGAACCGGCATCTTGTTCTCCCGGCACAGCGCGACCGCCGTCGCGTCCATCACGCCGAGCCCGTCGGAGAGGACCTCCGAGTAGGATATCTTCTCATATCGTTTTGCGTCGGGGTGGCGGGCCGGATCTTTGTCGTAGACGCCGTCCACCTTGGTGCCTTTGGCCAACAGATCCGCGCCGATCTCGATGGCGCGCAGGGCGGCCGCCGTGTCGGTGGAGAAGTACGGATTGCCGGTGCCCGCGCCGAAGACGACCACGCCGCCGCGGTCCAGAATCTCCAGCGCCCTGCGCCGCTCAAAGCGGGCCGCCAGCGGCTCCATGCCGACGGCGCTGAGCGCCTCGGCCTCCAATCCCTCGGCCCGCAGCAGCCCCGCCAACCCGAGCGCGTTGACCATCGTGCCCAACATGCCCATCGAGTCCACGGTGACGCGATCGATTCCAGCGCCGCCGGAGGCCGCGCCGCGGAAGAAGTTGCCGCCGCCGACGACAATGCCGACGCCGCCGCCCAGCCGGGCCAGGGCGGCTACTGATTGGGCGATCGGGCGGGCGCTGTCGAAATCAAACCCCAGGCCCGAGCCGCCGCCCAACACCTCGCCGCTGAGCTTGAGCAGTATTCTGCGATAGGTCATGGTCTTGGAGGCTCTCCCTGCCGGTCGCGCAAAAGGGGCGGGCCTTTCGCTAAAAAGACCCGCCCCTGAAGTGTTACGCCTCGCGCACGAGGCCAGTCTAGCTCTCTTCGCCGATCTTGAACCGAGCCACGCGGCCGACGGCGATTTTCTCGCCCAGCTTGGCGACCATATCGGTAATCAGGTCCTGGACGCTCTTGGAGTTGTCCTTGACGAAGGGCTGCTCCAACAGCACGACCTCTTCGTAGAACTTGCTCATGCGGCCTTCGACGATCTTATCCACGATCTGCGCGGGCTTGCCCTCCTTGAGGGCGCGATCACGCTGGATCTCTTTTTCCTGGGCGATGGCCGCCTCGTCAACTTCCTCGCGGCGCACAAAGCGCGGCGAGGTGGCCGCCACGTGCATCGCGATGTCTCGCGCCAGACCTTGAAAATCCTCGGTCCGGGCCACGAAATCCGACTCGCAATTGAGCTCGAGCAGGACGCCGAGCTTCGCGCCGGGGTGGATGTAGGCTTCGATGAGCCCTTCATTGGCTTCGCGGCCCGCCTTCTTGGCCGCCACCGAGACGCCGCGTTTACGCAGCACAATCTCGGCCGCGTCCACGTCTCCGTCGGTCTCCTGGAGGGCTTTCTTGCACTCCATAAAGCCCACACCGGTGCGGTCACGAAGCTCTTTGACTAGTTTCGCGCTGATTTCAACCATAACGTTGCTCCCTGCTGGTGCTTTCCGGGATCGCCCGGAAACAATACCCTATCCCGCGTATCCGCCGGCCTGGTTCGGGTCGGCCAGGCTGTCGGGGTAAACAACGCCTTTCTCGGTGACGATGGCGCCGTCTTCGGTCATGACCGCGTACTCGCCCGCATCGCCTTCATAGGCCACCTGCTGTGCGCCCGCATCGCCCTCGGTCAGCACCTGCTGTCCTTCGATGACGGCGTCGGCGACCTTGCTGGTGAACAGCCGGATGGCCCGCAGCGCGTCGTCGTTGCCCGGGATGACGTAGTCAATCGGGGCCGGATCGCAGTTGGTGTCAACGATGGCGATCACCGGGATGTTCAGCCGGTTGGCCTCGGCGATGGCGATCTCCTCCTTGCGCGAGTCGATCACAAACAGCGCGTCGGGCAGTCCGGGGATATCCTTGATGCCGACCAGATTCTGCCGCAGGTGCTTGCGCTCGCGTTCCAGCCGCGAAATCTCTTTCTTGGAGCGGCCCTCGTAGCCTTCCTCGTCCGCCAAGCGATTGAGCTCCTTGAGGCGCTCGATCGACTTTTGCGCGGTGGTCCAATTGGTCAACAGGCCGCCGAGCCAGCGGTGGTTGACGTAGTACTGGCCGCAGCGCTGGGCCTCTTCGAGCACGGCGTCCTGCGCCTGCCGTTTGGTGCCGACAAAGAGAATCGACTTGTGCGCCGCCGCCAGTTCGTTCACAAAGCGCAGCGCTTCCTTGAACATTTTCAAGGTCTTCTGAAGATCCACGATGTGGATGCCGTTGCGTTCGCCGAAGATGTATTCCTTCATCCGCGGATTCCAGCGCCTGGTCTGGTGCCCGAAATGAACGCCTGATTCGAGCAATTCTTTCATTGTGACTTGAGGCATGAGCCCTCCTTTCATCCAACGAGCCGCTCGACGAGCGAGCGTGCTCCAGTGCTCCGTGGCCGGTCCAAGGCGGGATTTGGCCGCGAAGCTGTAAAAAGGGCCGCCCAACAGCGGCCCCGGGGTCCAAAGGCTATTAGCGTTTGGAGAACTGGAAGCGCTTGCGGGCGCCCGGGCGTCCGTACTTTTTGCGCTCGTGCTTGCGCGGGTCGCGGGTCAAGAAGCCCAGCTTCTTGAGCGTCGGCCGCAGCTCGGCGTTGAAGTTCTGCAGCGCGCGGGCGATGCCCATGCGCGTGGCTTCAGCCTGACCGGTAACGCCGCCGCCGTTGGCCAACACGTAGACGTCGAACTTGCCGGCCGTCTCCGTGGCCAGCAAGGGCTGGCGCACCGCGTGGCGCAACATGTCGATCGGAAAGTATTCATCCAGCGGACGGCGGTTGACCACAATCTGGCCTGTGCCGGGCCGCATGAACACGCGCGCCGTCGCCAGCTTGCGGCGTCCGGTGCCCAAATACTGCATGCGAGTCGAATCCACTACGTTCCTCGTTTTCTACTTGCTCGACTGATCGCCCTATTCGGTGATCTGGTGCACGTTCATCGGCTTCGGCGCTTGCGCGACGTGCGGGTGCTCCGCGCCGACGTAAACCTTCAGCCGCGAACGGAGTTGCCGTCCCAGCTTGTTCTTGGGCAGCATGCGGTGAACGGCGTTTTCCATCAGCCGCTCCGGATGCTCCGCGCGCAGCTTCTTGGCGGTGACCTCAGTCAGGCCGCCCGGATACTGCGAGTGGTGGTAGTACTTCTTCTTCCCTTCCTTTCCACCGGTCAGGACCGCTTTCTCGGCGTTGATCACGACCACGTGATCGCCCGTCTTGAGAAACGGCGTGTAGTTAGGCTTGTGCTTGCCCATCAGCACCATCGCGGCGCGTGTGGCAACCCGGCCCAGAACCTGTCCTTCGGCGTCGAGGACGTACCAATCGTTGCGCATCTCAGACGCGCTGGGGAAATACGTAGACATGGCGGCTTTCGCCCCCGATCAGGGAGCTAACTCAATGATCCTATCGCAGATCGCGGCGCAGGTCAATTCCAGTCGATCGCCCGGCGGTCGATCACCGGGCGCGGCTCCGCCGCGCTACAATCATCGCCGGATGCTCCGTCTCTCGATTCTCCTCACCGGCCTAGTCGCCCCGTTTGCGCTCCAGGCCCAATCCGCCTTTCCAATCAACCTCCGGCAGGGAATCATGGCGGGCGAGCCGTCGCCGGACAGCGTCATCCTGCAATCCCGGCTCACGTCGGCGTCGCGCTGGGTCGATCCAGCCCTCTCCTTCATCGTCGGCGCCAGGGGCGAAGCCCGCTTTGAGATCGCGGACAACGAGGCCTTTCGCGATTCCCGGTTCACGCCGTGGCTGGAAGCCCGCCCCGAGTGGGACTTCATCGTCAAGCACTTCGTCCGCGACCTCCGGCCGGGCGCACGTTATTACTACCGGCTGCACTACGGGCCTTCGCGCGAGGAGACGCGCACCAGCCAAACTGCAACCTTCCGCACTCTGGCCGGCGAAAGGGCGGAAGCGCCCTATTCCTTCGCCGTCGTCACCGGCATGGCCTACAGCAAGTTCCATTGGACCGGCTCGGGCGGCGAGGATCCCGTTACCGGAGCCCCCGCCTACCCGCCCTACAGCGGTCCCGACAAGGAGCTCGGCTACCCCGGGCTGAAGTCGATCGTCGACCGCGGCGTGGATTTCTTCGTGGCCACCGGCGACAACGTCTACTACGACACGCCGCGCGTGGGCCGCGCCGAGACCCTGCAACAGATGCGCGCCAAGCACCAGCGGCAGTACTCCCAGCAAAGGTTTCTCGATATGTTTGCCGCGATCGGGACCTACTGGATGAAGGACGATCATGACTACCGCTTCGACGACGGCGACCCCTACAACCTGTTCGGAGCGCAGCCCGGTCTGTTGGTGGCTGAACGCCAGCCGTCGGACTACTATGACCGTGTCAACCGCCACCCCTGGGTTTCCGGTTCCGGCGACATGCCGTCGCATGAGATGGGCGTGCGCATGTTCCGCGAGCAGTTGCCAGTGGTCGACCTGGACGATCCCAAGGGCGAGACCTACCGCACCCTGCGTGTTTCCAAGTCGCTGCAAATCTGGTTCGTCGAGGGCCGCGACTACCGCAGCCCCAATGACATGCCCGACGGGCCGCGCAAATCCATCTGGGGCGCTGAGCAGAAAGCCTGGCTGCAACGCACCCTGATCGGCAGCGACGCGGAGTATAAGGTGTTGATCTCGCCGACGCCGATGGTCGGGCCGG
Source organism: uncultured Bryobacterales bacterium (assembly GCA_964405625.1). Classification (GTDB taxonomy): domain Bacteria; phylum Acidobacteriota; class Terriglobia; order Bryobacterales; family UBA6623; genus RI-231. Next base: position 15,556 of record CAYOPA010000030.1, on the reverse strand, counting down.
ACTCGGCGTCCAAGCGCGACAACCACACCAACCCGACCGGCTTCCGCCACGAGGGCGATGAGTTTTTCCGCTGGCTCGCCGACAACGGCTTCGATCCAAAGAAATTCGCGATCGTCTGCGGCGATCGGCATTGGCAGTATCACGCCATCCACCCCTCGGGCTTTGAGGAGTTCTCCACCGGCGCGTTGGTGGACGCCAATGCCGTGCCCGGCATCAAGCCCGGCGCCCGGAACTCGTCGGACCCGCAGGGCTTGGTACGGCACCTGCACTTCAACGAGATTCCGACCGGCGGATTCCTGGAAATCGCCTTCGAGCCCTCCGCCCAGCCGACACTACACTTCCGCTTTTATGACGAGCAGGGCGCACCGCTCTACTCCACCGAATTGGGAGGGCCGCGATGAACCGCCGCGACTTCTTGGCCGGCTCCTTGGGCGTCGGCGCCCTGTTGCTGGATCACGCCCCCGCCGCCGAGCCGGAGTTTCGCGGCGTCTACCCGATTCTGCAGACTCCTTACACCGACGCCGATAGGGTTGACATGGAGGCGCTTGTCGCTCAGGCTTTTTTTTTGGAAAAGTGCGGCGTTCACGGGTTGGTCTGGCCGCAACGCGCCAGCCAGTATCAATTCTTGAGCTTCGATGAGCGGATCGCGGGGGCCGAGGCGCTCCAGGCGGCGTCGAAGGGCCTCAAGCCCAAGCTCGTCATCGGCGTCCAGGGGCCGGATCAGGCGACGGCCGTGCGCTACGCCCAGCACGCGCAAAAGCTGCGGCCTGACGCCATCATCGCCTTGCCCACGCGCGACCAGGGCGAGTTTGATCTGGCCGAGGTGGAGCGCTACTACGCCGCGATTGCCGACGCCTGCGATCTGCCGATGTTCGTGCAGACGACCGGCAACATGTCCGTGGAATTCGTCCTCGCGATGGCTGAGCGGATTCCCACTCTCAAATTCGTCAAGGATGAGGCGGGCAATCCGATTTCGCGCTTGACGGAGATCAACGCCAAGCGCTCAGGCGGCCGCCCGGAGGTTTTTTCCGGCAGCCACGGCAGAAATCTCATCGACGAGATGATGCGCAACGTCGCCGGCAACATGCCGGCGGCGGGCTGGGCCGATCTGTATGTAACGGTGTGGGACCGGTTCCACGAGGGGAAAACGAAACAGGCGCTGGATGTTTTCAGCAAGATCCTGCTGTTCGTCGAACAGGCTGTCGTCTTCGGTTTTCCCACGCTGTCGTACGTACTGGAGCTGCGCGGCGTCTTCAAGAACCATCACACGCGCGGCGGATTGCCGCCGCTGGATGCGACGGCGTTGCGCTCGATCCGCGCTACGTTCAATTTTGTAACGCCGCACTTCGCGGTTTAACCAACAACAAAACGGCGGGCGGGCGTTGACAGACCCTGATCCGTCGGTTAACATAACGGTCATCTGTTATAACAGATGACCTTCCCAAGTTCAGGAGGATTGCACATGCAAGGTGGGGTGCGCCTAGTGGCGCTTTTTGTGCTTGCCGCCGCGACGGTCTTCGCGCAGCAAGGTACTGGAACGTTTAGCGGTTCGGTTTTGGACCCCTCGGGGGCGTCCATCCCGGGCGCCCAGGTTGAGGTGCGCAACGTCGGCACGAACGCCACGTTTACCACGGCGACCAACGAAAGCGGCAACTACACCGCGCCGGGTCTGGCGGTTGGCCAGTACATGATTTCGGCCGAGTCGCCGGGATTTAAGCGGACCGAGCGCTCCGGCGTGACGCTGCAGGTGAACCAGAATGCGCAGGTCAATCTGACGCTGGAGATCGGCGAGACGGTCGAAACGGTCGAGGTGACCGGCGAAGCGCCGCTGGTCGATACCGCCGGCGCGACGCTGGGCGAGGTGATCGAACGCCGCCGCGTGAGTGATTTGCCGCTCAACGGCCGCAACGCCCTGGCGCTGACGCTGCTCAACGCCGGCGTGATTTCGAACGCTGGGCCGACCAACTCCGGCTTCGGCGATCGCGGCATTCAGCTCTCGTCGATTTCGATCAACGGCAGCCCGAATTCGATGAACGCCCAGATGCTCGACGGCACCAATAACACGTTGAGCTACGTCGGCGAAGTCGGCGTCCCCCCGGCCGTGGACTCTGTGGAGGAGTTTAAGGTGCAATCGGGCACGATGTCGGCTGAGTACGGCTTTACCGCCGGCGGCACGGTCAACTTGGTCACCCGCTCGGGCACCAACGAGATTCACGGCACCCTCTACGAGTTCCTGCGTAACGACAAGTTCGACGCCCGCAACACGTTTGCGGCGGAACGGTTGCCGCTGCGCTACAACCAGTTCGGCGCGGCTGTCGGCGGTCCGATCATCAAGAACCGCACCTTCGGCTTCTTCAACTGGGAAGAGTTCCGCTTGCGCCGCTCGAACCCGCGCATCACGACGGTGCCGATCGCGCCGTTCCGGCAGGGCGACTTCAGTGATCTGCGCACGGCCAACGGTTCGGCTGTCCCGGTCTTCGACCCGGCCACTACGCGGGCCAATCCCAACGGCGGCGGCTTGGTACGCGATCCGTTTGCCAACAACCAAGTGCCGCAGAGCCGCTTTGACCCGATCTCTCCCCGGATCGTCGATTTTTGGCCGCTCCCCAACCGCACGCCGGTGAACCAGTTCACCTTCGACCAGAACTACCAGGACGTTGGGACGAGCGCCACGGACTGGTCGCAATGGAACACCAAGGTGGACCACCGCTTCAGCGACTCGAACTCGCTGTTCGTCCGCTATTCACAGGCGCGCCACCAGCCCTTCTCCAACGCGATCTTCACCGATCCCACGGTGGGCTCGAACCGCTTTGACGACCAGACCAACCGCAACGCGGTGGTGTCGGACACGCATACCTTCTCGCCGACGGTGATCAACAACCTGCGCGTTGGCATCATGCGGCAGGCGTTTACCTTCACCGCCATCAACTTCGGCCAGGATTGGCCGCGGCAGCTTGGACTGCCGTCCATTGTCCCGCCCGAGCAGATGCCGCTGATTAACTTTGGTTTCGGCGCCATCGGCGGCGGCGCGGCCGGTACGCGAACGTCGTTGAACTGGGACGTACAGAACACGACGACGGTCATCAAGGGGTCGCACACTCTCAAGATCGGGGCCAACTACCGCAATCTCTACGGCGGCAATCTGCAAGGCTCGGCGCTGTCGGGCAATTTTGCTTTCGCCGGATTGACCACCAACCCGCAGGCGCCGGGCGGCACCGGCTCGAACATGGCGCAGTTCCTGTTGGGCGACGTCTCTTCCGCTTCGATCAACCGCATCCTGGGCAACTCCTGGCATGGCGACGCATGGAGCTTCTTCCTGCAGGATGACTTCCGGGCCACAAACCGCCTGACGATCAACATGGGCCTGCGCTACGACTACCAGCAAAAGCCCTACGAGCGTAACAACGGCCACATCAACTTCGACCCGGCCTGCCGGCTGCCCAACGGATTGCAGGGTTGCACGGTGTTCGCCGGCGTCGACGGCCAGCCGCGCTCGTTCTTCGAGGAAGACTACAACGATTTCGGTCCTCGCTTCGGCTTTGCCTACGACCTGACCGGCAAAGGCAAGACGGTGGTTCGCGGCGGGTACGGCGTCTTCTACCCGTCGATCTTCTGGCGCGACTTCCTGGGCGACATCGCGCTATTCTCGAACACCACCACGAATTACGTGACCGGCACCCCTGGACTAGCCGCCTTCCGATTCCGGGACGGCTTCCCGTTCGCCCCCGACGAATCGCCCGGCGCCTCGGCGGGACCGGCGGCGCGTTTGGGCCAGAATGTCAATCTGACCGAGCCCGACAAGGTCACCCCGTTGACTCAGCAATGGAACTTCGGCGTCCAGCACCAAGTCAAGGACTGGATGTTCGAAGCGACCTACGCCGGCAATAAGGGCAACAACTTCCTGGCCTCGGGCTACAGCCTCAACCAGCTTGATCCCGCCCTGCGCCTGCAGTTGGGGCAGTCGATCAATGACCGTGTGCCGAACCAGAACGCCGGGCTCGTCCCGGGTGGCCTAGGCGCGGCCACCGTCACCCGCGAGCGGTCGTTGATGGCATTCCCGCACTACAACAATGTCAACGTGCGCAGCCCGCGCATCGGCAACTACATCTCGCACCAGTTGCAGATGACGGTCCGTAAGCGGCTGTCCAACGGTCTGCTATTGCATGCGGCCTTCACCGGCGGCAAGCGCATCTCTGATTCACTGCTTAACCCGGTCAACTTCGGCCCCGTCGAGCAGGTCAACGACAACGGGTTCCAGAACGGCCTTTACAACCGCGCCGCCGAGCGCAGCATCGATCCGGCGGACGTCTCGCGCCGTCTGGTCATCAGCGGCGTCTATGAGCTGCCGTTCGGGCAGGGCCGCCGGTTTGACCCCTCCAACAACGCCATGCGCAAGATCGTCAGCGGCTGGCAACTCAACGTGATTGGCGTCATGCAGAACGGCGTTCCGCTCACGGTGCGCGGCGCGAACAACTTCCAGGCCAACCGGCCCAACTCCACCGGGGTGAGCGCGGGCATTCCCCGAGGCGACCGCAGCCGGGAACGCTGGTTTGACACGAATCAGTTCGTCAACCCGCCGGACTTCACCTTTGGCAACGTGGGCCGGACCATCCCGGACGTACGTCATCCGGGCGCGGTGAACTGGGATCTATCGATGATTAAGGACACCCGCTTCCGCGAACGCTTCAACCTGCAGTTCCGGGCTGAAGCGTTCAACGTTCTCAACCAAACCAACCTCAGTCTGGTCAACGACACCTTCGTCGCCGGGCCTGACGGCCGCAACGCCAGCGGCTCGTTCGGCACCGCTAACTCCGCGCGGGACGCCCGCGTGGTCCAACTTGGTCTGAAGCTGATCTTCTAACGTGGATCACCGAAGCCAACGCACGGTTCGTTTCCTGGGGCTGGCGGCGCTTGTCGCCGTCAGCCTCCAGGCGGCGGACCCCTACATTTCAGAGGGATTCATTGAGATCCCTCCCGCCATCCAAGTCGGCGCCATGTCGGCCGTCGAGGTCGACAGCCAGGGACGCGTCTACGTCCTGCACCGCGGCGAGCCGCCCGTGCTTGTCTTCCGCAAGGACGGCAGCCTGTCGCACGCTTTTGGCGACGGCATGTTCCGCACCGCGCACGGGTTGCGCATCGGCCCCGACGGCGACGTTTGGACCACCGACAACGCCGGCCACGCCCTCATGCGCTTCACCCCCGAAGGCCGCCTGAAAGAGACCTGGGGCGTGACGGCGACGCCCGGCGACGGCGAGCAGCGCTACCGTTCGCCCGATGATCTGGTTTTCGCCACCAACGGCGACGTTTACATCGCCGACGCTGGCAACGGGCGCGTCGTGCGCCGCGCCGCCAACGGCGATTTCAAACAACAGTGGGGCTCGAAGGGCAAGGGCGAAGGACAGTTCGCCGCCGCCCATGGCATCGCGATCGACCGCCAGAATCGCATTTATGTTGCTGATCGCGGCAACAATCGTATCCAGGTTTTCTCGCCCGAAGGGGAATTTCTCGCCGCCTGGACCGGATTCGGCAACCCTTTCGGAGCCTTAGTCGTGGGCGATGAGCTGCTGGTCTCCGACGGCGACGCCCACACCATCAGCCACTTGAGCCTCAAGGACGGCAAGATGGTCGCTCAATGGGGAAACCCTGAGACCTTGAAGCTGCCGCACCTGATGGCCGTCGGGCCGGACGGACGGCTCTACGTCGCCGAGGTCGCCGGAAACAGGGTGCAGATCTTCCGGCCCGCGGGAGCAAAGTAATGGTGGGCGGCGAAGCGTGGGACTATACTGTGAGCAGGAAGAAGACCCCAGGCGCTGTTCGCCTTCATAGCTTCGACCTGGTCGAAGCGCAGGCTGTTCGCATCGACATCCAGGCGGCGAACCGCGGAGCCCAGGCGCGGGTCTTCGAGGTGAGATGCCATGCCTAGATTGCTGACAGCTTTGCTTGTTCTGGCCGTGAGCGCTGGAGCGCAGGAGCTCACCCCCGAAGCTCTGGAAAGAGCCGAGCGCGCCCACCAGGTTTTGGAGCAGAAAACGCCGTCGGCCGGCGAGATCGCCGAATCGATCACCGCCGACGCCGCCGACCTCCGCCCCGGGCAGGCTTCAAAGCTACCGGTCACCCACAACAATTTCATTGACGAGCGCGTGTTCGGCCGCATGACGCGAGACGGCATTCCCCACGCCGGGCTGGCCACGGACGAGGAGTTCATCCGCCGCGCCTACCTCGACGCCGTCGGCCGCATCCCCACCATTGAGCAGACGCTGGCGTTGGTGGAGAACGCCGCCCCCGAAAAGCGCTCCAAGCTGATCGACGAGCTGCTCGACAGCGAAGACTACGTCAAGCGCTGGTCTTACTTCTTTGAGGATCTCTTCCGAGCCGGCAACCGCATGGCGTCGGGGAAGAACCTTTTCCACTTCTGGATCGCGGAGTTCTTGACGCTCGACCGGCCTTACAGCGAGGTCGTCACCGAGATGCTCACCCACAGCGCCAAGACGAGCCATTCCGCTCCCGGCGCGCTGTACTTCGCCCGCGACTTCGTCAAGGCCAAGGACGACCCCGAGACGCCCAACGCCGAGGACATCGTCAACCGGCCCGATGCTCTCGACGAGTTCGCCATTACGTCGACGAAAGTGCTGTTGGGCCTGAACATCGGCTGCTTTTCCTGTCACGACGGGGCCAACCACCTCGAGCAGGTCAATCTGTTCTCCACCAGCAAGACGCGCGAGGAGTTCTTCCAGCACGCCGCCTTCTTCGGCAAGGCGCGCATGATTATGAACTGGGAGAACGGCTTCCAGGTTCCCACCGAGTACACGGTGGACGACGTGGCCGAGGGCTACCCGACCGACGCCGAGAGCATCGTGCGGGTGCCGCGCACGGGCGGCTCCAACACGCCGAAGTTCATCTTGAGCGAAGAGTCGCCGCGGCCCGGCGCCAACCCGCGTGACGAGCTTGCCCGCATCATGACCGGCGACATTCAGTTTTCCCGCGCGATCACGAATCGCCTATGGGCGGAGCTGATGGGGGTGGGGATCGTCGAGCCGCTCGATGATTTCGACCTCAAGCGCTATTACCCCGGCGACACGCCCGAAGGCTGGACCGTCCAGCCCAAGGACCCGGAGCTGCTCGACGAGCTGGCCAAGGATTTCCAGCGGCACGACTTCAGCATCAAGCACGTGCTGCGGCGGATCATGAATTCCAGCGCCTACCAGCTTTCGTCCAAATTCGACGGCGAGTGGAAGCCCGAGTACGGCGACTACTTCGCCCGCAAATACGTGCGGCTGTTGGGACCGACGCAGCTTCACGACGCCATCGTGACGGCGACGGCCAAGCCTGGCGCCTACGACACCGGCGTCGAGGTGGAGATGGCGATGGAGCTGTTGGACCCGGCGCAGGCGCCGCGGGCGGTAAGCGAGTTCATGCGCGCCTTCGGCCAGCAGATTCGCGATGATTTTCCGTCGCGCGCCCCGACCTCGTCATTGCAGGCGATGCTGATGATGAACTCCGACGTGGTTCTGGACCGCGTCAAGGCGCAGAACGCGGGCCGCGTGGCGCAACTGCTGGAGCGTCGCGAGCAGGACCGCATCACCGCCGCGCAGGCGATCCGCGCGGTCACCGGGCGCGAGGCGACCAAGGTGGAAGCCGAGATGGCCGTGGATCGCGCCTTGGTCGAAAAAGTCTATTTGGCGACCCTGTCCAGGCGCCCGCTCGATCAGGAGATGTCGATCGCACTCGCGGAGATGGAGCGCAACGGCGACAGGGGCCTGGAAAACCTCCAATGGGCGCTGCTGAACAGCCCCGAATTCATCTTCAACTACTAGACCGATCAACAGGAGAGGCGGCCATGAAGAAAGTCAGCGATTTGGTACCGGCGCGGCGCGATGTTTTGAAGATGGGCTCGCTGAGCCTGCTGGGGGCCTTCGCTGACACTGCGCTGCATCCGCCGAAGCTGCGCGCCGCCGGGCGCACCAACCCGCGCGGCACGGCCCGCTTTGCGATTGTGATTGAGGCCGCCGGGGCCATCAGCCACGTTGACACCTTTGACTTCAAGGAAAACGAAGGCACCCCGAAGGATCTCGACGTCCGCCAAATCAGCAACGACTTCTACCTCTCGCACCGGCTCTTCCCGGAGATGTCCACCGAGATGGACAAGGTGGCCGTGGTGCGCACCTTCAAGAGCCACGAGGTCGTCCACTTCCGCGGCGAGTACTATACGCGCGCGGGCCGGCCGTTGAACCCGGCGCAGGCGGCGGAGATTCCCCCGGTCGGCTCCATCGTCGCTTCCGAGATGGACGCCTTGCGCGCCGAATCGGACACTTTCCCCAGCTTCGTGAGTTGCAATCTGGGCTCGTCGGCGATCCCGACAGGGTTTCTGCCGCCGCGCTATGCCGTGCTCGACATCAACGCCTCGGCCGGCGCCGGCTCGGTCTCGGCGCAGGGCGCCGCGCTCGAAGTGTTGGAAGAGCGCTACCGGCTGCTTAAGGAGCTCGACAAGGTGATGCACGAAGGCCGCAAGGGCCGCGGGCGTAGCATCGAGGCGTTCCGCGATTTTCAGGATGACGCCTACCGCATCCTGGGCGACTCCCGTTGGCCTGATGCGCTGACCATGGCGCAGGAAGAGAAAGAGCGCTACGGCGAGAGCTCGGTGGGTCTGGGCTGCCTGCTGGCCCGCAATCTGGTCAAGGCCGACGCCGGCACGCGCTTCATCCACGTCAAGCACGCCGGCTGGGACCACCACAAGAACATCTTCACCAGCCAGGACGGCGGCCACTACAAGCACTGCAACGATCTGGACAAGGGCGTCGCCAACCTGTTGCGCGATCTGGCGGCGACACCTTCTCCGCGTCCGGGCGTGAAGTCGCTGCTCGATGAGACGTTCGTGGTCGTGGCCACCGAGTTCGGGCGCGTGCCGGGAGCGCTGAACGGCGTCGACGGTCGGCACCACTACAACCAGGTCTATATCGGCTTGTTCGCCGGCGGCGGCGTCAAGGGCGGACAGGTTATCGGCCGTACCGACGCCACCGGCGAGAACTGCGTCGAGACCGGCTGGAAGTACGGCATGCAGATCAAGACCGAGAACATTTACGCTTCGCTGTACTCGGCTCTGGGCATCGACTGGCGCAAGGAGATCACCGAGACCCCGTCGCGCCGCACCTACCGCTACGTGGATCCGCTCGGCGCGACCGAGCCGTGCGTGGATGACGAGATCAAGGAGCTGTTCGTTTGAAGCTGGCCGCGGCCATGTTGGCGCTCCTGCTGCCGTTGGCGGCCGAGGAGCAGCCGCCCCCTCCGCCCGCGCCGGGGATGGTTCTCATCCCGGCGGGCGAATTCATGATGGGGCGGGCCAAGGAGACGCGCGACGACAAGAGCGGCATGCGTCCGCTGATTCTGCGCGACGACCGGCCCTACCACCAGGTCTGGATTGACGCCTTCTGGATGGATTCCACCGAGGTGACGCACGCCGACTATGCCAAGTTCGTGGAAGCGTCCGGCCGCACGCCGCCACGCCACTGGCAGGACGGCAAGATGCTCGAAACGCGCGCTCAGCAGCCGATCTACAACGTCGACTGGTTCGACGCCGTCGCTTACTGCGAGTGGGGCGGCAAGCGCTTACCCACCGAAGCGGAGTGGGAAAAGGCGGCGCGCGGCGGACTGGAAGGCATGGAGTATCCGTGGGGCGATGACGGTCCCAATTTCGAGCGGGCGATCTTCAATACGCCGCTCGGGCCGGGCGACGTCGGTAAGCGCAAGCCCAACGAATACGGCCTGTACGACATGGCCGGCGGAGTCAGCGAGTGGTGCCATGACTGGTTCGATCGCACCTATTACGAGATCAGCCCGGCAAAAAATCCGCGCGGCCCCGAAGAGGGCCTGTACCGCATTATCCGCGGCGGGGCCTGGTCGGACGCGCCCAAGCGCCTGACCGTCCACTTCCGCAACTGGGTGCGCCCGGATCAAAAAACGCCAAACATCGGTTTCCGCTGCGTCCAAGACGCCGTAGACGCCAGGTAAATCATGACGCGACGCAGCTTTCTTGCACTGGGCGGGGGCCTGAGCTCCCAGCTCTTCGCGGCGGGTAACGCCCCGCTGAAAATTACCAAGGTCGAGCCGATCGTCATCCGCACGCCGACCGACGACAAGCCCCACGACTATTTCCTGGAGATGCCGCCGGTTGGATTTGAGACCGGCGGCAAGGGCCTGTGGAACCGGCTGGACCACGCCTCGCCGTCGCGCTTTAGGGGCGCCACGCAGGCGACCCTCATCAAGATCACCACCGACCAAGGCCTCATCGGCTGGGGCGAAAGCCACGCGCCGGCCGCGCCCAGGGTGCACCAGACGGTCGTCAGCGATCTGCTGGCGCCCATGCTAATTGGCGAGGACGCCCGCAACGTCGAAGCGCTGTGGGAGCGGATGTACTCCTCCCAGCGGGTGCGCGGCTACGCCACCGGATTCTTCACCGAGTCGATCGCCGGCGTCGATCTGGCGCTGTGGGACCTGTTGGGCAAGTATCTCGACACGCCCTTGTACCGGCTGCTCGGCGGCAAGTACCGCGACACGATCCCGGCCTACACCGGCGTCGGCGGGCGCACCGTTGACGAGCTCCAGGCCAACTGCCGCAGCCTGCTCGAACGCGGCTTCTCGGCCGTGAAGATGGGCTTGAGCAAGGGCTCGGGCACGTCAAACATCGACCGCGTGATTTCCGCTTCCGAGGCGATCGGCGATCAAGGGCAACTGCTCATCGATTCCCTCGGCGCCTACAAGGTTCATGAAGCCCGCATGGTCGGCGAGCAGATCGACCGCCTGCCCAACATCGGCTGGTGGGAGGACGTACTGCTGCCCGAGGACGTGGACGGTTTCGCCGAGATCAAGGCCTCGCTCAAGACTCCCATCTGCGCCGGCGAGGAACTGTCGAACAAGTTCCAGTTCCGCGACTACTTTGAGAAGCGCGCCGTGGACATCATCAACCCGGATGTGTGCCGCGCCGGCGGCGTCAGCGAATGCCGCCGCATTGCCATTCTGGCGGACGTTTACGGGGTGCTCTGGTCGCCGCACGTCTCCTCGGGAACGGTGCTCTATCTGGCGGCCTCGACGCACTTGGCGGCCAGCACGCCAAACGCGGTCATCATTGAGGGCGGCACGCTGCTGGAGCGCCCCTTTGGCAACGTCCTGCTCAAGGAGCCGCTGCCCTGGAAGCCGGGCTCGGCCCAGGTCCCCGAAAAGCCGGGCATCGGCGTCGAATTCAACGAGGCGGAGTTGGCCAAGGTCCGCGTGAGCTGACGATGGCGGCCAAGCCGATCCCGAATCTGCGGTGGCGCATCGCCGCGCTGCTGTTCTTTGCGACGGTCATTAACTACGTCGACCGCCAGACGTTGTCGGTCCTGTCGGTGCAGATCAGCGAAGACCTCGGCCTGTCCAACATCGACTACTCGAACATCGTGCAGGCCTTTCTGGTCTGCTACGCCTCGATGTACATCATCTGGGGCATCTTGATTGACCGCTGGGGGACGCGGACTTCACTGGCTGTCTCGATGGCGTGGTGGTCGCTGGCCAACGCGCTGCACGCCGTGGCGCGGGGCGCACTCGGGCTGGGGATCTTTCGGGCTTTGTTGGGCATTGGAGAGTCCGGCAACTTCCTGGCCGCCGAAAAGGCGATCTCGGAGTGGTTTCCCCCCAAGGAACGCGGCTTTGCCAACGGCCTGGTCAACGCCGCAGCCGCCACCGGCGCCATCATCGCTCCGCCGCTGATCGTATGGCTCTACCAGATCTCCGGCTGGCGGGCGGCGTTTGTCATCACCGGCGGGATGGGCTTTGTTTGGCTGTACTTCTGGTTCCGCTGGTACTACATTCCCAACCGGCATCCCCGTGTGACCGCCGAGGAGCGCGAGATGCTCGAAGCATCCCCCGGAGTCGTCCGCAATCGGGCCGTCCGCTGGGTGGAGCTGTTTCGTTTCCCGCAGTGCTGGGGCCTTTTCCTGGCGCGCGTGGTGGCCGACCCGGTCTGGTGGTTCTACCTGTTCTGGTTGCCGAAGTACTTGCAGGAAGACCGCGGCTTCTCCATCACCGACATTGGCCTGTTTGTCTGGATGCCGTACCTGACCGCAGACATCGGCTCCATCGCGGGCGGCTGGGCGTCGGGTTGGTTCATCAAGAAGGGCGCGCCCGTAGTCGCCTCCCGCAAGCGGGTGATGACATTCTGCGCCTTGTTGATGCCGATTGGGCTTTTGATTCCCGCCGCGAGCTCGCCGATGGTGGCCCTGGCGGTGATCTGCGTGGTCACGTTCTCCCACATGGCGTGGAAGACGAACCTGATGACGATGACCAACGATCTGTTTCCCACCTCGATCGTCGGCTCGGTGGCCGGGCTGGTCGGCCTGGGGAGCTCGCTGGGGGGCGTAATTTTCACCCGGATTACGGGTATCGTGGTCGAGAGCTACTCCTACACGATGATTTTCTACGTGATGGCGTTCCTGCATCCCGCGGCTTTGTTGATCGTGAATGCGCTGATTCGGGGGCCGATCGACGACGACGAGGCCCCGGCCGTCCCGGTTGAGGAGGCCAAGGCCGCTTGAGCGCGCCCAGCCAGAGTATCCGGCCCGACCACCGCCGCTCCGGCAACAGCCGCAAGCTGGCCGACGCGGTGCATGACAGCCTGCGCGCCGACATCCTGGCGCGGCGCTATCAACCCGGCGAACGGCTGGACGTGCCCGCGCTCGCGGGCCGCTTCAAGACCAGCCAGATGCCCGTGCGGCAGGCGATCGGACGGCTGGCGCACGCCGGACTGGTGGAGGTTCGCCCCCGCAGCGGCAGCTATGTGGCGCGGCTGGAGGCCAAGGAGGTCGCTGACACCTTCGACGTTCGCCGCGCGCTCGAAAAGCTCGCCGCCGAGTCCGCCGTCCGCAACGTCACCGACCCGGATTTGGAGCGGCTGGAAGCGCTAGTCGAAGGGATCGATTCCGCGGTGACCGCCGGCGACTCGGAGGTCCACGATCGGCTCAACACGGAGCTCCACGACCGCCTGATCCGGTTGTCCGGCAACAGCAAGCTGATTGAGGTCTACGAGGAGCTCAACGCCCACATCAAGATCGCGCGCATCCACCTGGAAAACCGCGATTGGTCCAACCGGACCGACCTGGAGCGCATTGAGCACCGGGCTATTCTGGACGCGCTAGCCCGCCGTTCCGCCGAAGATCTGGCGGACGCCCTGGCGCGGCATATTGAGCGTTCCAAGCAAGTGCTATTGGCGGATTTAAGGAAGAGCGCATGACATTGAAACTGGAAGGAATCATCCCGATCCTGGCGACGCCGTTCCATGAGGACGGCTCGGTCGACCTGGACGGGCAACTGCGGGTTGTGGACCACTTGTTGGAGCAGGGCGCCCACGGGCTGGCCGCTTTCGGCAACGCGGGCGAGGGCTATACGCTGCTGCCGGAAGAGCGGCGGTTGCTGCTGACGGCGATCGTGAAGCATACCGCCGGCCGCGCGCCGATTGTGGTCGGAATCGGAGCGACCGGCGCCGATCAGGCCGCCGCCGCCGCCAAGGAAGCGGTCGACCTGGGCGCGGACGCACTCATGGTCCTGCCGCCCTACTACCTCAAGCCCGACGCCGACGGCTTGGTCTACTTCTTTGAGGCTGTTGCCGCCGCCGCCGGCAAGCACGTCATGGTACAAGACGCCCCGCTGCTGTCGGGCGTACCGATGCCGCCGCCGCTGCTGGCGCGGCTGGGGCGCGACATCGAGCACATCGATTCGGTGAAAGTGGAGCAGCCGCCCACCGCCCCCAAAATCACCAAGGTTTGCGACGCGGCCGGCGACAGCCTCACCGTGCTGGGCGGCCTCAACGGCCAGTTCATGATCGAAGAGATCCGCCGCGGGGCGCGCGGGCAGATGCCCGCCGCCGACATGACCGCCCTTTACGTTCAGGTCTGGAGCCAGCTCGAAGCCGGAGACGACGCCGGGGCCTGGGCGACCTTTACGAAGATGCTGCCGCTGGTGCGCTTTGAGCTCCAGCCGGGCCTGGGAGTCTCCGCCGTCAAGCACAACCTTGTCGCGCGCGGCGTGATCCAAAGCGCCAAGGTGCGCAACCCGACCCAGGCGCTAGACGCGCAGGGCCTGCGTGAGCTGGAGCTGCTGCGCCGCCTCGTCCTGGAGGATGCGTAGGGACGGCCCGAAGGCCGCCCAAGCACGACGTCAATACACCCATGTCCGCCATCACGATCGACCGCCTGGAAGCCATCCCGGTCCGCATTCCGCGCGACCTGCACGCCGCCACCGGCACCGCAGGCACCCCCACCACGCTCACGCCCAACCTCTACGACTACCGCTGGTCGGAGACCTATGAGGTGCTCTACCCGGTTCACTTTGAAACCACCCTCGTGCGGCTGACCGCCAGCGACGGCCGCGTCGCTTGGGGCGAAGCGCAGGCGCCGCTCGCGCCGGAGGTCTCCTGCGCCATCGTCGAACGGCTGCTGCGGCCCGCGGTGGAAGGCGAGCCTTTTGGCGGATCGCCGGCCGAGATCGAGCGCCTGTGGGACCGCATGTACTCCACCATGCGCGTGCGCGGGCAGACCGGCGGCTTTATGCTCGACGCCATCAGCGGCGTCGATATCGCGCTGTGGGACCTGGCCGGCAAGCTGCACCAAGCGCCTGTCGCCGAGCTGCTGGGCGATGCGCCGCCGCCCGCGCGCCTGCCCGCTTACGTCTCCGGCCTCGCGGGCGAAACCAACGCCGAGCGCATCAAGCAGGCCCGCGGCTATCGGGAAATGGGTTTTTCGAAGTTCAAGCTCTTCTACGACCGCACCGCCGAGGACCTCTTCGGCCTGATCGACGGCCTTCGCTCCGAGCTCGGCGAGGACACTGAAATCGCCGTGGACGCCCTGTGGCGGCTACGTGACGACGCCGAAGATTTCGGCCGCGAATGCGACAAGCGGCGCGCCTTGTGGCTGGAGTGCCCGCTGTTGCCCGAAGATCCAGCCGCGCACGGCGTCCTGGCGCGCGCCCTGACAACGCCGCTGGCGTTGGGCGAGAGCTACCGCACCCGATTCGAGATCGCGCCGTTTCTGCGCGAGCGCTGCTTCCGCGTCCTGCAACCGGACTTGGGGCGCGTGGGGCTGACTGAAGGCCGTCGGCTGGCCGCGCTGGCGGCGGAGCAGGGGATCGCCGTCGTGCCGCACGTCAGCATCGCCATGGGGCCGCAGATCGCCGCCGCGCTACATTTCGCAGCCGCGACGCCGAACTGCGATCTGGTGGAGTACAACCCGAAGGTCTTTACGGTCGCCAATCAGCGCCTGGAACGGCCGATCGAGATGGAAGGCGCCTTCTACAAGCTGCCGAAAGGGCCGGGGCTGGGCGCGGATGTGATCGGCCAGTAGTATTTCGACACCGCGGCGTAACAAGTGCGGTGAGGCTACAGCCCCGGGCTTCAGCCCGGGGATACAGGAAGCGGGGCTGCACTCCCGGCACCCCGACCCGACGTTCGGGGCCTCGAGTTTGTACATTTTGCTCAGGCATGCGGCGGAGACGTGGCGCAGGCGCCAACGCCTGCCGCCTCGACCCCCAGGTCGAG
>CAYOPA010000029.1:0-21535 GCA_964405625.1 uncultured Bryobacterales bacterium | reverse complement strand
GGGCAGGTCCAAGACGCCCGCTGCGGTGTGGATCCGTACGCGGTCGCCCGAACGCTCATGCCGCTCGGCGCGCAGGTGGAACCCGGTGTCGAGCACGATCAACTCGGCGGCCGGCAACATGGCCGCCAGCGCCAACGCGGCCGCGGCTGCGAATGTGACCGCGCCGCTGCGGTATAACAGAAAGCTCACTTTGAACCAGGACCCTAGAGTAATGAAGACGTACGTCACCCACCTGTCGTGCAGCGAAACTGGCGAGAAATATGCCGCCGGCCAATTGCACAACCTTTCGGCGGCCGGCAAGCCGCTGCTTGTTCATTATGACCTCGACGCCGCCCGGCGTGAGCTGACCAAGGAACAGATCAGCGCCGGGCCGCGCTCAATGTGGCGCTATGCGCCCTTGCTGCCGCTGCAAGACGAGGCCAATCGAGTGACGCTGGGCGAGGGGTGGACGCCGCTGCTGGACGCGCCGCGCCTGGGGAAGAAGCTGGGCCTGGAACGGCTCTTGATTAAGGACGAAGGCGCCAATCCGACCGACTCGTTCAAGGCGCGGGGCATGACGGCGGCGGTTTCGATGGCGAAGGAGCTGGGCGTCACGAAGCTGGCCGCTCCGTCGGCCGGCAACGCCGGCGGCGCCCTGGCTGCCTACGCCGCGCGCGCCGGGTTGGAGGCCTACATCTTCGTCCCCAAGGACACGCCCCTGGCCAATATCTTGGAATGCCGAGCCTGCGGCGCCGACGTCACGCTGGTGGACGGGCTGATCAGCGATTGCGGCCGCATCGTCGGCGAGCGCAAGGAGGCCGAGGGCTGGTTTGAGGTTTCGACTCTGAAGGAGCCCTACCGCATCGAAGGCAAGAAGACGATGGGCCTGGAGTTGGCCGAGCAGCTCGGCTGGCGCTTGCCGGACGCCATCTTCTATCCCACCGGGGGCGGGGTGGGTCTGATCGGCATGTGGAAGGCGTTCCAGGAGCTGGAAGCGCTGGGCTGGATCGGCGCCAAGCGGCCGAAGATGATCGCGGTCCAGGCGGCCGGATGCGCGCCGATCGTCAAGGCCTTTGAGCAGGGCGAGCGCTATTCGGAATTCTGGCAAGGCGCGCACACGGCGGCCAGCGGCTTGCGGGTGCCCAAGGCGCTGGGGGATTTTCTTGTCCTCGATGCGGTGTACCAGAGCGGCGGGACGGCCGTGGCTGTCACGGACGAGGAGATGATGGAGGCCGGCAAGGCTCTGGCCGAAGCCGAGGGGATGTTCGTGGCGCCCGAGGGCGCGGCCTGCGTGAAGGCGCTGGAAAAGCTGCTGGCGAGCGGGTTTTTGCGTGCGACCGACGAGTGCGTCATCTACAACACGGGTTCGGGATATAAGTATTTGGAGGCATGGGGGAAGGCTCTACAATAAAGGCGCGATGAGCTTGACGATCAATCTGTCCGCAGAGATGGAGAGGCGGCTGCGGGATCGGGCCGATTCCGCGGGGCTGCCTGCCGAAGCCTATGTGTTGCGAATGATCGAGCGCGAGGTGAAGCCCCCGGCGTCGGCGGGGCGGCCGCTCCACGAGATCATCGCCGATGTCGTCGGCGAAGTGCCAGAGGAGGAGCTCTTGAAGCTGCCTTCGGACGGGGCCTCTGAGCTCGACCACTATGTCTACGGGCATCCCAAGCGCAACCAGTGAGCCGCTACTTCGCCGATACCTTCTACTTTGTCGCGCTGACATCCCCGCGTGAGAGCCGGCACGCCGAAGCCGTGGCGTTTTCGTCCGGGCCTGGGTTGTCTTGCCGGTTTTTCACTACCGAGGAAATACTGACGGAGTTTCTAACGTTTTTCGCCGGGAAAGGCGCCTTCTGGCGGGACCGAGCGGTGCGGGTGGTTCGCCGGTTGCGCGAGGAAGACAACGTATGGATCGCGCCACAGACGCCCGAGAGCTTCGCGGTCGGGCTGGAGCTCTACGCTGACCGGCCCGACAAGGCCTACAGCCTGACGGACTGCATCTCCATGCAAACCATGCGGCGGGAAGGTCTGACGGAGGCCCTCACCAACGACCGCCATTTCGAGCAGGAAGGGTTTCGCGCGGTTTTCCGCACCTAACCCCCCAAGCTGATCATCTCAATCTTGGAGCGCTCGTCAGGCCGATACCCGGCGCTTGATTCCAGCGCGACCAGACGTTTTTCCGAGTAGCGGTCCGTGCGGCGGTTCCATACCGCTGCAATCCGCTCGGCCAGCGCGGCGTCGCTCTCGCCGGCCCGCAGCGGCGTTTTCAGATCCTCGCCCTTGCTCGCAAACAGGCAGGTCACCAGGCGGCCGTCAGCCGTCAACCGGGCGCGCGTGCAGTCGCCGCAGAAGGGCTCGGTCACCGAGGCGATCACGCCGACGCGACCGCCCCCATCCTTGTAGACGTACTCCGCCGCCGGCGTGCTGCCGCGCGGCTCGCCGGCCGGGCGCAGCGGGAAGCGCTCCGCAACCGCGCGCAGGATCTGAGCCTTCGAGACGAGCTTCTCCGAGCGCCACTGGTTCGCGTTGCCCACATCCATGTACTCGATAAAGCGCAGCTCGTAGCCATTGTTGCGCGCAAACTCGGCCAGCTCGACCACCTCGCCGTCGTTGACGCCCTTTTCGATCACGGCGTTGAGCTTGATGGGCGTCAGCCCCACCCGCTTCGCCTCAGCCAACCCTTCCAGAACCGGGCCGAGGTCGCCGCGCTGGGTCATCCGTCGAAAAGTCTCCTCGCGAACCGAGTCGATGCTGACCGTCACCCGCCGCAGCCCCGCATCCTGGAGCGGCGCGGCCAGCTTGGCCAGCCGTGAGGCATTGGTCGTCATCGCCAGGTCCTCGACGCCGGGGATGGCCGCCAGCCGCTCGACCAGCTCGGGCAAATTCTGCCGGACCAGGGGCTCGCCTCCGGTCAGCCGAATTTTGCGGACTCCGAGGCCGACGAAGACGCTCGCCAAGCGCTCGATCTCCTCAAACGACAGGATTTTGGACTTGTGCAGCCACTCGTATTCATCGAGCGGCATGCAGTAGGTGCAACGAAAATTGCAGCGGTCCGTGACGGAGATCCGCAGATCCTCGAGCGGCCGATGATGACGATCGAGCAGCACTTGCTTCATTCTAGTGGTGTGGCGCCGCTCCGGCGGGCGCCGCCGGCGCCCGCGATGACTTACTTCCGCGAGATTCAACCGATTTGGCAGAACCGGGTCGCCTGGCTGGCCTTTCTGCCGGCCCTCAGCGGCGGCTACAGCCTGTGGACCATCAACCGGCTCTCCGAAGGCAATCCGCCCGCCACCGCGATGGTGGCCGCGGTGGCCTCCATCGCGCTCTCCCTCTGGCTGATCGCGCTGCGTCTGGAAACGGAGGTCGCCGAGGACGCGCTACGGCTGCGCTTCCGCTTTCTGTGGTTCCCCAAGCAGATCGAATTCCGCTCCATCCGCCATGCCGAAGCCGTCGACTACAAGGCCCTGCGGTCCTACGGCGGCTGGGGCATCCGGCGCGGCAAGCAGGAGGGGCGCCCGGAGTGGGCCTGGATGATCTCCGGCTCGCGCGGCGTGCGGCTCCACTTCCACGACGGCGACACGTTCCTGCTCGGATCGCGCCGCGCCGACGAGCTCGCCTCCGCCATCAACTCCCGTATTCCAACCATTCGCGAACCCAGAACGCCTTCCGCCGCATCCAACTAGCCGAGAGAATGTTCTCGGGCGCAGGATAGAATGAAGGAACCAACCGAGCGATGATTACCGTCACCGACAACGCCGTCAACAAGATCCGCACGATGCTCGTGGAAAACAACGAGCCCGCCTTGCGCCTGGGCATCGTCGGCGGGGGCTGTTCGGGCCTCAGCTACAAGTTCAAGTACGACAAGCAGCCGCGCCCCACCGACAACGTGATCGAGCTCAACGGCGTGACGCTGTTCGTCGACCCCAAGAGCATGGAGTACCTCGACGGCATGATCCTCGACTATGAGGAGACGATCCTGGAGCAGGCCTTCCGCTTCAAGAACCCCAACGCGCAAAAAAGCTGTGGCTGCGGCCGTTCGTTTCAGGTCGCTTGAGAAAGTAAGTCCAAAAAATGACCGAGACCATCCAGTTCGACGATTGGTACGACAAGTTCAACCGTTTCGCGGGAGATCTTTATCCGGGCCGCTACAGCCGCGAGTTTGTTCGAGACCTGGTCGAGCAGGGCCGCGAAGTGCGGGCGCTCGCCGAGGAGAAAGGCTCGGTCATCGTCGCGCACAATTACCAGTACCCCGAGCTCCAGGAAGTGGCCGAGGAAGTCGGCGACTCGCTGGGCCTGAGCCAGTTCGTCGGTCGGCAATCAAAGCCACGGGTCGATTTTTGCGGCGTCTGGTTCATGGGCGAGACGGCCAAGACGATTGTCGGCGACCGCGCCCGCGTCTTCATGCCGGCGCAACCGGGCTGCTCGCTGGTGCAGTCGATTGATCACGCCCGCATCGAGAGTTGGAAGCGCGCCAATCCAGACGGCCTGCTGATCTCCTACGTCAACACCGACGCGCGCACCAAGGCGATGAGCGACTACGTGTGCACTTCGCGCAACGCTCCGCAGATCATGCGCCACGCGGCCGACCACCACCCCGGGCGCCGCATGTTGTTTTTGCCCGACAAGTATCTTGGCGCCTACTCGCTGGCCCAGAGCAAAGTCGACGCAAGCTTGGTGGATCTCTACGACGGCGCCTGTCACGTCCACGCCAAAATCGGCGAGAGCGCGCTCGACGAAGCCTACGACCGCCACCCCGACGCCGACCTGCTGATCCACCCGGAGTGCGGCTGCGCCTCCACCTGCCTGTCGAAGATCATGAACCACGAGTCGGAGCTCAGCCGGGCGTTTTACCTCTCCACCGAGCAGATGATCGAGCACGCGCAGGCCTCCCAGGCTCGGGAGTTCATCGTCGGCACCGAGATGGGCATGCTCTACCGGCTACGCAAGGACGCGCCGGAGAAGATTTTCCACCCGGTCCACCCCGACGCCATGTGCGAGTACATGAAGGAGAACGATCTCTCCAAGCTGCTGCACTCGCTGCGGCACGACGAGATTGAGGTGGTGATCGACCCGGAGACCCGTCGGAAAGCGCAGCAGTCGATCGACCGCATGCTCTCGATTCAGTGACGGGGCTGGCGCTGGGACCGGCAAAGCGGGCGGATCGTATCCGGCGGTTCTACGCCAATACAGGCGCGACGCTCCTGTTTGCAACGGTCGGACGTGGTCAGAGCAATGGTCAGTCGTGTGCATGTTTTGGCGTAGGTTCGTGTTCCCATGCTTCGTGTCGACCCCCAATCGAAAATCCTCGCTCCGCTGGGCCGCCGAACCTTACAGCCGGTCTCGGTGCTGCAACGTTACGCGCTGGCCGATCTGATTGCGGGCAGCCCCGTTGACTTTTTTGAAGACCTTGGCCTCGAGATGACGCTGCTGTCGCCGGGCCTTGAGTTGCCGTCGGGCCGCGCCGCCTTGCTGGCGGCCGATCGGGATGGCGCGGTCTATGTGGTTGCGACGCAGCAGAAGGGCGACCGTCTGGATTTGATTGACCCGCTGGAGGCCGCCAGCCAGCTGGCGCGTTGGAGCGGTCCCGAGCTGCTTGGCCGTCTGGCCACGGAGCGCGCCTACACCACGCGATCCTTCTTGCGCGCGCCGGTTGCGAATCTCAATCAGGAGCAGGGCGTGATGCTGGTCGGTGAAAGCTTCGATCTGGAGACGCTGGGAGCCGCGGGATGGCTGCGGCGACGCTATAACGTCCAAATCTTGTGCTTCCGCGCGCGCATGGCCGTTGACCCGGCGACGGGGCGCGAGTACCTGTCGTGCCGCGACTTGAATGAAGAGATTGAGCGCGTCTACCTGCAACAAAGAAGCGACGAGGAAGACAGCGCCTCTTGGCCGACGATCAGCCCGGATAGCGCCTCGACCGCCCCGATTCCCGAAGCGGTCGAGCCGGTCAGCGCCGCGGACGCTCTCCGCGCCGACGTGGATGAGGTTCTTGTCGGGCGCCGGCCGGAGGCCGTCTACGACGCCCCGGCGGACCCCGGCATTGAATCGGAGCTTGATCCGGCTTCGGGTGATCCGCTGGACGACCTCCTGGCCGCGCAGAGCTTGGTCCCGTTGGCTGAGCAACAGCCAGCCGAGCAACGGCAATGGCGCTCCGAGCGCCGCGTCGCTGATCGCCGCGAAGATTTACAGGCGCGCCGGCTGCGTTTGGACTACTTCGGAAAGCTGTTTGGCGCCCGTTTGGTGGATTTTTCCAGGAAGGGTATCGGAGTGGAAGCGCTGGCCGCACTGCCAATCGGCGCCGAGATCGGCATCTCCGGCGAGCTGATCGGCAAGGACGGCTCGCTTGGACTGGACGGCCGCGTGAAGGTCAGACACTGCACCACCGGCGAGGACGGCGTCAGCCGCATCGGGTTGGAGATCGACGAGTCCGCGCTCAGGTTGACGGCGAATCAAGAGTTTTTCGATCGCCGATAGGGCCTGTCTCAGCAGTTCGTGTGCAAGATCCGCATGAGGCCATTGCCCAGGGCGTCAGCCCTGGGACTCGAGTTTCTACATTTCGCTCAGGCCCACGGCGGAGAGGTAGCGCAGGCGCCCACGCCTGCCGCCTCGACCCCCAGGTCGAGGCCCTTGCCTGATGCTTGCCTGGGATCGCAGGAACGTCGTCGATAAGCGACGACGCGGCTCGGCTGGAGCCGCGCGCCACATTCCCTCGGAACGTCGGCTGGTAAGCCGACCCTGCGTGCTTCCCCGAGGGCCGCGCCGCGCGCTGTAAAAAAAATGGGGAAGGCCGAGCCCGGAACAGGAAGAGCAGGCGGAACCGTTGGCGCTCTACCGTCAGCGCCCGCACCCAGTCGATCGTAAATCCAAAAAAAGAAAGGGGCTTCGCGACCGATGCAAACCCGGCCCTCTCGGGCCGGGTTATTGGGATGCCGCCCTACGGGCTCAAATACGCTCCCGTTCGGCCGACGTTGCCGGGGCGACTGCCGATCGTTGCCGCTATGGCAAAGCCTCCACGATCCAGAGCCGGGGTCATCAACCCTCAGTTGTACGTCGGTCCGAAATCATCCGGGTCAAGCGGCGCCGGCCGATGCTTGGCTTTTTTCGGCCCCTGCTTCTGCGCCGCGTAGCCGATCTCCTCCGAGCGGGTCAGCCGACGGTGGGCGTAGAGGCCGTCGAGGATAAACTCTCCGGCCGAGGCCAGAACCTCGGGTTCACCGCGGCCCTCGGGCAGATAGGTCTCGGCCGCCTCGAAAACGCCCTGGATGCCCTCAAGCTGTTTGACCGCCTCGACTGCAGGGGCGTCCAACGCCAACTTCAGCGTGCCGCCCATCTCAAACCATTGCACGATCTGCCGGCCCGCGCCCTTCGCCGTCGATTCGTCGTAGGCGCGGGCGATGGCGCCGCGGATCATCTCTTCCGCCACTCGTTCGGCGCCGCGCAGCTCGCCCTCGTACTCGAGCTCAAACTTACCCGTGATCGACGGCATGGCGGCGTAAATATCAGCCACGCGCGGGACAACCAGGCTCTCTCGGTTGAGCAGCGCGCGACGTTCGGCGTTCGAGACCACGTTTTCCATCACCGAGATTGGCAGCCGCTGCGAAACGCCGGAGCGTTTGTCGATCTTCGAGTCCTCGCGGGCCACAAAGGCGATCTCCTCGACGATCGTGCCGATGTAGTCCGGCAGATAGAGCGGCAGATCCTCGGCGCCGCGCTCGATCCAGGCTTCCTGTCTGGTAATCTCGATGGCGTGCGCCACCTCGGTGGGGTAGTGCGTGCGGATTTCGCTGCCGATACGGTCTTTCAACGGCGTCACGATCTTGCCGCGGGCGGTGTAGTCCTCCGGGTTGGCGGAAAAGACCATCATCACGTCCAGCGCCAGCCGGATCGGATAGCCCTTGATCTGCACATCCCCCTCCTGCAGGATGTTGAACAGCCCGACCTGGATTTTGCCCATCAGGTCAGGCAGCTCATTAATCGCAAAAATCCCCCGGTTCGCGCGGGGAACGAGCCCAAAGTGGATGGTGAGCTCGTCGGCCAGATGGTGCGCGCCGCGGGCGGCCTTGATGGGATCAAGATCGCCGATCATGTCAGCGATGGTCACGTCCGGCGTCGCCAGCTTCTCGACGTAGCGCTCCTCCGGCGTCAGCCAGTCGATGGGCGTCTCCTCGCCCTGCTCGCGCAATAGCTCACGGCCGTACTTCGACAGCGGCTGGTAGGGGTTGTCACGGATCTCCGACCCGGCGATGAAAGGCAGCCAGGGGTCCAGCAGCGTGGTGAGCTGGCGAAGAATGCGGCTCTTTGCCTGCCCGCGCAAGCCCAACAAGATGAAATCGTGCTTGGAAAGCAGCGCATTAACGATCTGCGGCACGACGGTGTCCTCAAAGCCGATGATGCCGGGAAACAACTCCTCGTCATTGCGCAGCTTGCGAATCAGGTTGGCGCGGACTTCGTCCTTGACCGAACGGCTACCGATGCGCGACTCGCCATGGAGCTTGCTGGCGCGAAGCTCGCCCAGCGTGCGCGGGAGTGCTTGTGGGGGAACGGACACCGCTTCATTCTAACGAGCGGCGGCCCAACCGGCGGCGGCCGGCGCCTCGCGCTCGTATCTCTTAATCTTTTCCACCAGCGTGGTGCGCTTAATGCGCAATGCTTCGGCGGCCTGCGCTTTGTTGCCGTTCGCGCCGGCGAGGGCGCGCTCGATGAGCTCGCGCTCATAGCTCGCCACCATCTCGGCCAGCCCCGCGATGGAGTCGGCGGGCGGCTGCCCCGTCGGAGCCGCCATGGAAGGAGCTCTCTCCGGCCCCTTGCGCGGGGCGGGGAAGTCCGCAATCGTCAGCAGCGGCTCGTCCCGCGACCGGATCACGGCCCGCTCGACGGCGTTTCGGAGCTCTCGAACATTGCCCGGCCAAGGCCGTAGACATAGCGCTTGCAGGGCGCCGGGATCGATGCGCTTCTCCGGCAGCCCGTCGCGGCGGCACAACAACGCCACGAAGTGCCGCGCCAGCGTCGGGATGTCTTCGGGACGTTCGTGCAGCGCCGGCATTCGGATCGGGAACACATTGATGCGGTAGAAGAGGTCTTCGCGAAACGCCTGGGTCCGCACCTGCTCCCCCAGGTCGCGGTGCGTCGCGGCGATCAATCGCACGTCCACCTTGCGCGGCTGCGCCCCGCCCAGCCGGGTCACCTCGCCGTCCTGCAAGACCCGCAACAGCTTGGGTTGCAGCTCCAGCGGCATCTCGCCGATCTCATCGAGAAACAGCGTGCCCTCATGCGCCTTCTCAAAAAGGCCCGGGCGCGACTGGGAGGCGTCCGTGAAGGCGCCTCTGTCATGGCCGAAGAACTCCGCTTCCAGCAGATGGGCTGGCACGCCGGCGCAGTTCACCGCCACTAACGCGCCGCGCCGCCGGCTCGCTTTGTGAATCTCGCGGGCCGCCACCTCTTTGCCCGATCCCGTCTCCCCTGTTAGTAAGACCGTCGTATTGCGGGCCGCCACGAGCGCGATCTGCTCCATGGCGCGGCGAAAGGCATCGCTTGGTCCGTGGATCACTTGGCTTTCCGGCGACGTTCGAAGTTCGGGGGGCTGAAAGGTTGGTCGGTCCAGTCGCATGGCGGGGGCGCTCTCGACACCGTCTATGCAGATCGCGGTCCAAACCTGGAACGGCCGCCTATGTCGTTGAAGCCATAGCGACTACAAGCGCGCCTCCAGAACTGGCAAGTGGCTCCGTCGCGCCCCGGTGAAACGAGAGCTTATCGTTTTCTCGGTATATGACTGTTTCCATAAGGGGTTAGATGTCCGTTTCATTTTGGGGCGGGATTTTCATCTTGGAACGAGATTGGCCGGAGCTTGGGGAGCAATGGGGCGTCGGAACCGTCATTTTTTTGTCAAGCGCCAAAACTCTGACTCTGATGCGCCAAAATCTTGACACCACCCGACTCTCCCTAGACCACGTAAACCATGATTTCGTGGTGACTTACGGCAGGTCTACGAGAGTGGCGCGTCCGGTGCATATTCCTTCGCAAATCTCGCCAGAGATGCCGATAAGGAATACGAGGAGAGGAGCAATTTCATGAGCACCGAGAGCGCCGCGGCGGTACAAGCGGCCCGCAAGAAGACCTGGCCGTCGCTCGAAACACTGACGCGCGAGGAGAAAATTCTCAAGCATATGCCACTAGTTCGGGCAATCGCGGCGAGGGTCCGCGAGAGCCTGCCTGTTCAGATCGAGCTTGACGATCTGGTGCATGCCGGCGTTTTGGGACTATTTGACGCGGTGGACAAGTACGACGCAAGCAAGAACGTCGTGTTCCACCTCTATGCCAAGCACCGCATCCGCGGGGCGATCCTCGACAGCCTGCGGCAGCTCGACTGGGCTTCGCGGGACTTGCGCAAGCGCTTCAAATCTTTTGAGAGCGCCGCGCAGCAGGAGGCGCAGCGCTTGGGACGGGCGCCCAGCGAGGACGAGGTCGCCGAAGCGATCGGCATCAGCCCCAACCTCTTCCGCAAACAGAAGGGCGAGCTCCACCAGGCGGGCATGAGCGCCATCGCTCCACACAAGGTGGAGAAACCGGAGATCGCTTTCGTGGAGGCGACCGAGGCCGCCGAGCGCCAGCCGGACCGCCTTCTGGCGCACCGCGAGCTTTGCGACGTGATCGACCGCTCGTTGCGCGATCTGCCGCCTCGATACCGCCTGGTCATTGAACTCTACTATCGCAAGGAGCACACGATGAAGCAGATCGGCGCCGCGCTGGGCGTGAATGAGAGCCGCGTCTCGCAGATTCACAAGGCGGCGCTCGAAAAAATGGCGACCGCGTTGAAGGGCGACGGGGTGCAGGGAGTGGAGGCGTTCGTGGAGGAAGCGGGCAACTGCTAGCGACGCGAGGCGGGAAATAGCCCCGGGCGACCGGGGCTAAACGCGCTCGTTGTGGCGTCGGGGCCTGACCTGGGTCTGGCGGGCGACCTTCAGAGACGGTATTCTATTCGATGAGGTTGGCGCCGCTTTCCGCCACCAGATTCGTGGCGCGGCGCAGGGAGTCGATGGTGCCGGCGTCGGTCCACCAGCCTTCGAGCTCGGACCAGGTCATCGAGCCCTCTTGGATGTACTGGTTGTTGACGTCGGTGATTTCGAGCTCGCCGCGCGCCGAGCGGTTGAGCTTGTGGATCTTGTCAAAAACCGTCTCGTCAAACATATAGATGCCGGTGACGGCGTAGCCCGATTTCGGCTCTTTCGGCTTCTCCTCGATGCGGACGATCGCGTCGCCGTCGAGCTCGGGGACGCCGAAGCGCTCCGGGTCGGGGACCTTTTTGAGCAGGATCTTGGCGCCTCGCTCCTGGCGGCGGAAGTCCTCGACCGCGCCGACGATGTTGCGCTGGATGATGTTGTCGCCCAGGATCACGCAGATGCGTTGTCCCTTGGCGACGTGCTCGGCCAGGCCCAACGCCTCGGCGATGCCGCCTTCGCCCTCCTGGTAGGTGTAATCGATGTGCTGGAGGCCGAAGTCACGGCCGTTGCCGAGCAGCCGCAGGAAGTCCCCCGCGTTGCGGCCGCCGGTGACGATCAAGATGTCCCGGATCCCGGCGTTGACTAACGTCTGGATCGGGTAATAGATCATCGGCTTGTCGTAAATCGGCAACAGATGTTTGTTGACGATACGGGTCATCGCCCCCAGCCGGGTGCCCAAGCCGCCCGCAAGTACCACGCCACGCATTGGAGTCTCCATCCTTGCCGACTCCGCCGTTTGCGGTGTGTCGGCCCAACCCGAGAGGCTACGACACTACAGCCGTTCACGGCAAGCCGCCCGCCAGGAATGACGTCCGTCCGTCCGGACATTTGTGATACGCTTGGATCGTCTTTTGAGGGTCTTGTTCCGGCCCCTTTCGGCGTTTGTCATGCAGGCCTTTCGAGTTTCGGCTCTCCTCTTCTTCGTTTCCCTGGTCGCAGCGCCGCTGCAGGCTCAGCCCAGGCCCTTGACGCCGGGCCGGCTGACGACGGAGCTGATTCCAGAGGTGCGGGCGGCTCGGCTGTTCAACGGCGCCGCCGGCTTCTATCTGGATATTCCGGAAGGCGCGATCCGAGTGGAGATCGAGCTGACCACGGCGCCGCCGGAGGCGAACATCAACCTGTACGGCCGCTACGACGTGGATGTCGAAGGTGATGAAGAGAACAATATTTTCGCCGATATTCGTTCGGAAAACCCCGGAGGCAGCGAGCGCCTGCTGCTGACGGAAAGCACACCCGTTGCGCTGCGCCCGGGGCGGTTGTTCATCGCGCTGTCGGCCGGATTTCGCAACCCGCAGACCTTTGCGTTCCTGAAGACCGCGGTCGAGATGACGCCGGGCGCCGGCGACCTGCTGACAATCGCTTCGACCAATTTTGAAACCGGCACGCCCGAGGGGTGGACGCGCAACTACCCGGAACCTAGCCCGGTGGTTCCGGGGGCGACGCTGGGCTCGGCGCAAGCGACGATGGCCGCCGTGCGCGGCCCGCTGGGGCTGAGCAGGAACCTGCAACTCACCTCGCGCGGGGAGGACTACTTCGTGGCGCCGGCGGAGTACCTGGGCAAGCTGCGGCTACTGGGACCGAGCCCGCGCCTGGAGTTTGATCTTGGCGTGCTGGGCTCGGAAATACCGACCCAGGCGGCGGAGGTGCGGCTGATCGGCCCCTTCACTACTTGGCGCTGGACCGGCCCCGTACCGTCGAACCGTTCGTCGCGCTACATCGTGCCCATCGAAGCTTCCGCGTGGGAGCGCATCAGCGGTTCGGCCACTTTTGCCGAAACTCTGGACAACGTGCTGCGGTTGGAGATTCGCGGCAGCCACGGCGAGCCGGGCATGGTGACGTTCTTGGACAACGTGGCGCTGCTGGGCAAGGCGGAGGCGCCTTCGACGCCGCTGCGTTCGACCTTTGACACGACGCCTGAAGGCTGGCGTCCGAATTTTCCCGATGCGCCATTCCTGATTCCGCGCATCTTGGGTGTGACGCAAGGCGACTTCCGCACCGCTTCGAACGGCTTCCGGATCCTGCAGACGGGAGGCAATCCCGGCGGGTTCCTGCAAGTGAGGGATCTCGATGACGTCAATCGCGACGCCGTGGTCGCGCCGGACTCGTTCTTGGGCGATTGGGCGGCATTGGGCTCGGAGGCGCGGCTGGAGTTTGATCGACGCCACGATTCCAACAACGGGGCCACCCGCGGGGTCGAGGTGCGGATCCTCGGATTTGGCGGCGCTTATCTGTGGAGCGGAGCTGTTCCGGGACGCAACTGGACTCGCTATTCGGTCCCCCTGCAGGCCGACCAGTGGGTGTCAATTGACGGCGACCGCACCTTCGCTGAAGTTCTGCGGGCCGTCCAGCGGCTGGAAATCACCATGGACGAGGTGGTCGGTCCCGAGGACTCCGGCATTGACAACGTTTCTCTGATCGTCCCGCCGCCGATCGTACCGCAGCTCTCGGCCGCGCCGACCAGCTTGGTGTTCAGCACCACCCAGGGGGCGGTCAGGCCGGAAGCCAAAGTGATCTCCATCACCTCCAATGGTCCCGTGCTGGAATGGATCGCAGCCGCTTCCGCGGGCGCTTCGTGGATTCGTCTGCCCGACCCGCGCGGAGTGACTCCGGACGAGCTGGCGGTGATGGTGGAGCCGTCCGGACTGTCCGCCGGCGTGCATCGCGGGTCGGTGGAGATCGCTTGGGAGGGCTCAACGCGGACGGTCTCGATCCCGGTGACCCTGAACATCGTCTCGGCCACGGGGCCGCTTTTGTCGGAAGGCGGCGTGGTCAATGCGGCGACCTTCGCGAGCAACTCCGCTCCCGGCGGCGAGCTCACCGGCGGCATGTACTTCGCGGCGTTCGGTCTGCGGCTGGCCGATCGCACCGTGCAGGCCTCGGCCGTCCCGCTGCCGACGGAGCTCGGCGGCGTGACCGTGTCGATCGGCGGCATTCCGGCGCCGCTCGTGTTTGTGAGCGCCAACCAGATCGTCGGCGTGATCCCGCAGGGCTTGACCCAGGGACAGCAGACGCCCCAGGGCATTAGCGAAGCCGATGCGATCGTGATCCGCAACGGGGAGGTCAGCGCTCCCGAGCGGATCCGGCTGGCGCCGCTGCGCCCAGTGCTGTTTTCGCAGGACGAGACCGGCTCGGGACCAGGGGCCGTCTTGAATCTAGCCGGCTCGACGGTCCAACTCAACACCTTTGACACCCCGGCCCGTCCGACGCAGGCCGTCTCGCTCTACGGCTCCGGCTTTGGGCCCACGCAGACCTTTGTACCGGACGGAACGGGCTCATCAGGCGCGAATCCCGTAACCGCCGCCGTCCGGGTGCGGGTGGGCGGGCGCGACGCGGAGGTGCTCTTCGCCGGGCTTTCCGTTTCGCCGCACCTGTACCAAGCGAACATCATTCTCCCCGCCGATTCCGAACAGGGCTGCGAGGTTCCGGTGCAAATTCTGGTCGACGGCGTGGCGAGCAACACAGTCACCATCGCCCTCACCGACGACGGCCGTTCCTGCCGCTGACGGCAGTCCGACCCTCAGACTACAGGGCGACTCTAACAGCGAACTGTGCTTGCGTCCCATCCTGGCGGGCCCTAGACTACGGAAAACCTAGACTACGGAAAACCCAGACTACGGAAAACATTGAGCGCCCCGATTTCTGTTGAACAATTCGCGAAAACATGTGCGCTCCTAGTTCAGGAGCTGCGCTGACGAAAGGCGATGTTCTGGACATCGATACTCGGCGAGCTTCGACAGCGGGTGGTCTGGCGCGGCTTAGCCGGCGGAGCTTGGATAGCTCTGTCAGTCGCCTTCGTGGCAGGCTGGTCCGGTCCCTGGGCGTTAGCCGTCGCCGCCATGGCGGCGGCCGGATCCTCGTTTCTCATTGTGAACGATTGGCGGCGTGGCAGTGCGGCCACCGCGGTTCTTTGTCTGGTCGCCGGCTCCGGCCGACTCGAGATTGTGGTTGTGTCCGCCGGGTTGGCCGCCGCGGCGCTCGCCTGGCAGCGGGGAGCGCGTCCGGGCGAGGCGGTCTGGAGCATCGCGGCGGCCTTGCTCGCGGCGGCGGCGGCCTGGGGCGCGATGTTCGCGGCGGGGCCTCGGGGACTCGCGGCGGCGTGTCTTTTCGCCGCCGCCTACTACCTGATTGATGCGTCGCTAAACTTGCTGCGAATTGCCTTCAGGGCCAGTGCTGAAGCCTTCCAGCGAGCGGTGGACGGCGCCGCCATCGAGGGTCTTGTTTGGCTGGCGGCGGCGCCGCTGGCGATAGTTCACGACCCCGCTTGGCGGGACCCGGGCGCGGGATTGGCGTTGGTGGCGGGCGAGCTCTTGCTGGGTTTGGGTCTGTGGGGCGTCTATTCACGGTTGCGGCGGGCCGAGACGGAGCTCCAATCCGTCGAGGGCCTGCCGGCCCAGATCGTAGCCGCTCTGGCCGACGTGCATTCGGAAGCGCGGGTTCGGGCGGCGACCACGCTGGCGCGCGCGGCCGCCAGGCGGCTTCGCATGTCGGCCACGCAGACTCTGCGCGCCGAAGCCGCCGTCGCCCTACTGGCGGCGGACCGCAATCTCGCTGAGTTACGTTGGCGCGGCAGTGGCGCCGCCGACTCGCTGCGGGCCGCGTTGCGGGCCGCGGAGGAACAGTTCGACGGCGGCGGGCCGCACGGGCTCAAGGGCCGGGAGATTCCGCTGGAAGGCCGCTTGGCGGCCGCCGTGCGCTGTTGGATCACACTGCGTCGAGGCGCCGGAGCATCGCTCTCCACCGGGGAGTGCAACGACCTGCTGACCGCGCAAGGGGGCTTGGCTCTCGATCCCGTCGTCGCCGCCGCGGTAGCGCGAGCGGTCCTTGCGCTGCCGGCGACGCTACTCGATGTGAGCACGCCTTCCTCCGAAGGGGGCGCGTTGTTCGGCGGCAGGCCGTCGGCGGCGCTCTCCGAGGACGACGCCGCCCTGCTGGAACGAGCGCCCGAGCTATTGGCGGCGTACATTGAGATTCTCAGCGTCGTGGGCGGTGATCTGAACTTTGACCATCACCTCGAGGAGTCGCTGCGCATCGTCCAGGAAGCGGTCGGCTGCAACCAAGCGGCGCTGTTTCTGCGGGAAAACAACGAGCTGGTGTTGCGCCACGGTCTGGGTCTGCCGCGGCAGGACTCGAACATGAGCTTGCCCTTGGATTGCGAGCTCCTGGCTGACCCCGCGATCCTACCCGATGTTGAGCATTTGACACTCGGCGTGGGAGGAGCGCGGTTTCGGGGGCTGCTGCGTTCGGCGCGCTCGGCCATGTCGGCCACGCTGCGCGCCGAAGGCCGGCAGGCTGGCGCCATCGTGCTGCTGAGCTCGCGGTGGAGCGCTTTTCGTCCGGAGCACGCTCGGTTCCTCCAGTTGTGCGCCGCGCGCCTAGGCGCGGTGGTGGCCTCTTCCAGCGCCATCGACCGCATCTACCGCGAAGCGCAGTCGGATCCCGTGACGGGCCTGCCCAACCAGCGCGGCGCCGTGCGGCGGCTTGAATCCGAGATCGCCCGGGCCTCCCGCGGCAAGCAGTTCTTCACTGTTCTTTTCCTGGACATCGACCGCCTGAAGCCTGTCAACGACGCCTACGGGCATCGTGCCGGAGACCGCCTGTTGATGGAGACCGCCCGACGGTTGGAGAGCTCGATGCGGCGTTACGACTTCCTGGCGCGGGTGGGAGGGGACGAGTTCCTGGCGATTCTGCCGGGGCTGAACCCTGGCGATGTGGCGCGGCGCGTGGAGCATCTTCGCCAAGCAGTGGCGCGGAAGCCGATTTTCGTCCACGGAGGGGTGTCGATTGGCGCTTCGGTGTCAGTAGGCGCGGCGACCTACCCGCTGGACGGCGAAACGGCACTTGCGCTGGTGGCGGTCAGCGACGAACGGATGTACGCCGACAAACGGGCGAGGCGGGAGGAGTCGGCGCAGGCGGCGTCGGCGTAGAGCGGGCTTACGCCCGGGGCCTTGAGATTCTACATTTCTCTCAATCCCGCGGCGGGCTGGTGGCGGCAGGCGCCCACGCCTGCCGCCTCGACCCCCAGGTCGAGGCCCACGGGTTGTCCTCGGAAGTTCGGATGGAAAGCCGACCCTGCGGACTTCGCCAACGCCCGCGCCACGACCGCCCCGGGGCCGGCCGAACGAAATGTAGAAACTCCGGACCCCGGGGCTGACGCCGGAGCTGTTCGTTGCCGGTCATTCCGCCTGCAAGCGGCTTTGCAAGTAGCCGCGCACCCACTCCAGCTTGCCGCGGTCAAATTGCGAAGCAGTCAATTCCAGCCGGCCCGCGTCGGCTTCGACCAGCAGACGCGGGTAGGTTTGCGGCCCGCTGCTTTCGCGAAGCTGGATGTAGTCGTCGACGCGGATCCGCTCGACTGCCTTGAGCGGCAGCGACTCCACCTCCGGCAGTAGCGCGTGCGATTCGACGCCGATCGCCTGTTGCATCGCCGAGCGGAACGTGCCGATCAGCGCCGGGGTCTTGGGCCGGGGGCGGTCGATCCAGACGCGTTCGTCGGTGATGCAGATCGCCGCAGGGCGCGCAGCCCGGCCGAGCAGGCGGCCCAAGATCAGCATCACGGCGAACAGCAGCAACGCCATGCCGCCCGCCAGCAGACCAGCCTGAGGCTCGATCTGATACCCGACGAAGCTGAACATCAGCGCCACGCCGAGGTAGACCAGCGGTCCTAGGCGTCGGCCCAACCGCCCGGGCCCGACGGTGATGCGCGTGATGGCGCCATCCTGCTCGACCGTAACGCCGGAGGGTGGCGGGCCGGGGTCGGCGCCTGGCCGTGCGTCCTCGCCGGGAACTAGAACCGGCAGTCGCAGCCGTTTGGCAAAGGCTTTCTGTAACTCCCAAGGGGGCGTGGAGGACTCCTCCACGAACAGCGCCACCGTTTTGCGGCGGTCGTTGTGCGACAGCTCGATGATCTGATATTGCTTGGCTCGTTCGATATTGCCCACGCTCTGGCCGGCGATCTGGCTTTCGCGCAGCAAGACGCCGCGATAGTCCGACAGCGGCTCGCGCCAGCTTCCGCCGCCGAAGAGCGTTTTCGTGCTGACCCGCACCTCGTCGGGGGTGATCGTCAGCGACATCTCGAACCCGGACTGCATGGCGCCGTAGATGAAATTGAGCAGGCCGAAGACCCCGAAGCCGCCCGCCACGAAGCGAACGAACCCATCATCGACCAGGTAGACGATGCCGGCGACAACGCTCATCACGAACAGGCCGACGTAGATGCGCAGCTTGTACTCGGTGGGGTCGGGCTTGCGCTCGTGGACCAGCAGGAGGGCGTCGGGGTCAAGGCGCGGCTTTGCGGCCAGCCAGTCGCCGGGGTCAAACAGGCGGCGGAGCGGGTTGTCCATTAGAGGGTCCGCGACTCCGGAGCCTCGCAGCGCGGGCTTGGACGAAGCTGTAGCCTCGACCTGGGGGTCGAGGCGGCAGGCGTGGGCGCCTGCGCCACGGGCCGGCTTGGCGACACGCCGCCTAAAACCAAGTGACGCTGTCGGGAGTCGTGTTCGAGCACTGGATCGACTCGGTCATACCGCTGGAAATGGGGGCGCAGGCCGTATCGGTGGCGGTGCGTTGGGCCTCTTCGCGGGTTGTGCCGGACGCTTTGGCGCATTGGGTGCGCCCGTTGAAGGTCATGCACACCTCGCAGGTCACCTGCCGCAGACCCAGCGTGGACCACACCAGCGTTCCCAAAACGGTCAGACCGAAAAGAATCGACACGAGCGTCACCTTCGACATCGTTGGAATCTTCAGTATAGATGCGGCGCGGAGGCCTAAACCAAGTAACCGGGCGGCTCCGCGTGCGTCGGAGTGATTGCACATCCTCCCGGCAGGCGCTATCGTACGACGTGTCCGCCTGGGGCGGCCTGACAACCTCATGAAGACCGACCAACGCCGCTGGATGCTGCTCGCCGCGCTGGTTATCGTGGTCGCAATTCCCCTGGTGGCGCAGTTCGGCGGGCGCCGTTTCCGCAGCTATCCGCCCGGCATGGGCTGGGCCGAAGAGTCCGTTCGGGCGGAGATGTTCTTTACGCGCTTGGCTTACTCGGACTACGGCGGCGGTCGGCGGCGCTGGGGCGGGGGCAGTTGGACGACTGATTGGCCCGACGCCGAATATCACCTGATGAACGGCGTCAAGCGCTTGACCATGATCGACGCCGCGCACGGCGGCCGCTACGCCCGTCCCTCGGATGACGAGCTCTTCGAGTACCCCTGGATATACGCCGTCGAGGTCGGCCAGTGGTACCTGGACGAGGAGGACGCAGCCAACCTGCGCGAGTACCTGCTGCGCGGCGGCTTCCTGATGGTCGACGACTTCCACGGCGGCTATGAGTGGACCTCGTTCACGGATTCGATGCGCCGCGTATTCCCGGATCGGCCCATCATCGAGATCCCTGAAGAAGACCCGGTGCTGCATGTGCTCTACGATTTGGACCAGCGCATCCAGATCCCGGGCATCGCGGCCGCCTCGCGGGGGATCACCTACGAAAGGGCCGACGGTCGGGTGCCATTCTGGCGGGGCATCTATGATGATGAACAGCGGCTGATGGTGGCGATCAACTTCAACATGGACCTGGGCGACGCCTGGGAGCACGCCGACGACCCGCGCTATCCCGAGCCTATGACGGCTCTGGCGTACCGGTTCGGGATCAACTACATCGTGTACGCAATGACGCACTAGCAAGGCGCGGGTAATCGCAAGCGTGTTCCAACTGTTTTTCAAATATCCGATGTCGGTCTGGCGCAAGGGAGAGCTGCTCTTCGCGTCCGGGTGGTCTGTCTGGCTGCTGGCGCTGTTGGCGCTGGCCGCCGCCGGGTTTCTAGCCTGGAACCTGTGGAATTCGCCCAGCCGTTTCAGTCTCCGCCAGAAAGCCGCTTTGTGGAGCTTGCAGGCGGCGATGGCGGTTTTGGCGCTGCTGTTGCTGTGGCGTCCGGCGCTGGGGATTCAGTCGTTGCGCAACCAGCAGAACGTGGTCGCCGTGCTGATTGATTCTTCGCGCTCGATGGCCATCGGCGAGGGCGGTCTGTCGCGCATTGAGCGGGTCTACGAAGCTCTGCCGCCGGTGGTGGCGAAGCTCAGCGAGAAGTTCCAGGTGCGGCTCTACAGCTTCGCCGCTGACGTGGACCGTCTGGAGTCGCTGGATACGGTTCCGCCGCCGGGATCGAGCAGCCGCATCGGCGAGTCGGTGGCTGCCGTGCTGCGCGAGTCAGCGGCGGCCCCGCTGGGCGCCGTGGTGGTGCTGAGCGATGGGTCGGACAACTCCGGCATGTTCAACCGCGAGCTGATGGCCGAGATCCGGCGGGCCAGGGCGCCGATCCACACCGTGGGCGTCGGCCGCGAGCAGATTCCCAACGATTTGGAGCTGAGCAGCGTGCGGGTGGCGTCCAAGGCGTTGCCGAAGTCGCAGGTCAGCGCGCAGGCGACCATTCGCCATGGCGGGTTGACCGGCAAGACGCGGCTGACCGTCCGAGACGGGTCGCAGATCCTGGCCTCCAAGGATGTCGCGCTGAAGCCGAACGAGCCCTCGCAGGTGGAGTGGATCGACTTTCCGGCCGGCGATCCGGGTTTGCGGGACTTGCGCTTCGCCATTGATCCGCTGCCGGGCGAGGAGATCACCGGCAACAACGCCCAGCGCCGCGTCCTGGACGTGCCGCGCGGCCAGCGCAGCGTGCTCTATGTGGAGGGCGAGCCGCGCTGGGAGTACAAGTTCATGCGGCGTGCGCTCCACAACGACCCGAGCGTGCGTCTGGTCACACTGCTGCGGACCTCGGCTAACAAATACTACCGGCAAGGCGTCGAATCCGATGCGGAGCTCAAGGACGGCTTTCCCCCGAAGGCTGAGGAGCTGTTCAAGTACGACGGGCTGATTATCGGCAGCTTCGAGGCGGCCTTCTTCAGCCCGGACCAGCAGCGTATGATTCGCGACTTTGTCAATCTCCGGGGCGGCAGCCTGCTGATGCTCGGCGGACGCAACGGCTTGGCCGACGGCGGCTGGGGCGACTCGCAGGCGGCGGACGCCTTGCCGGCCACTCTGACCGACCTGGGCCCCAAAACGTTCGTTCGCGAAAAGGCTGACGTGGCGCTCACGGCTCGCGGCGCTGACTCTTTGATCTCCCGCCTGGACGCCGATGAGGCCAAGAACCAGGCGCTGTGGAAGGAGATGCCGCAGCTTGCCGACTACCAGATCGTCGGCGAGCCCAAGCCGGCGGCCGTGCGGCTGCTCGACTTCAAGGTTGGCGGTGAGACTCACCCGCTGCTGCTGATGCAAAATTTCGGCCGGGGCAAATCGCTGATCTTCGCCACCGGAGGATCTTGGCGCTGGAAGATGCAGTTGCCGCATGAGGATGAACGCCATCACACCTTTTGGCGTCAGTTAATACGAGGCTTGGCGGCGGGCTCGCCCGGCGCGGTCACGCTCACCAGCGACCGCTCGCTTTACGCCGACGATCCGCGCGTGAGGCTGCGCGCCGAAGTTCGCACCAAGGAGTTCCGGATCGCCAACAACGCCACCGTGACTGCCACCATCACCCCCGAAAGCGGCGAGCCGACGGTGGTGGAGATGTTCCCGTCGCC
>CAYOPA010000028.1:20508-22499 GCA_964405625.1 uncultured Bryobacterales bacterium | reverse complement strand
AGCAGGTTACGAAGCACCAGACATTTCGTTGCGGGTGAGGCGGATAAGTTCCTAGAAAGCATCGCGCCCCCAACTAGCCGCAACCTTTTCCGGACGCCCTAGCGACGCGAACCGCCGCCCACGCGGCGCGGCGCTCCGGCCAGAGGTTGAATACTGCCCTTGCCGCACACCGCCACGCCCGTCTCGCCCAATGCGTTCAATAGATTGAAGAGCAGCGCGTAGACAACCTGCTCGGTCAGATTCTGTTTGCCCGGCAGCCGAAATCCGGCGGGCAGCTCCGTCGACAACGCGATGCGCAGCCTGTCCGGGCGGACCCGGCGGCCTTCAAAGCAGTTCGCCACCGCCAGCGGCGTCTGCAACACCGCCCCGCTGAGGCCGTCGACGTAAAACTGGCAGCGCGAAAACCACCCCAGGTTGGACGGGTCGGCGGCGTCAAACAGCAGCAACTGCTGCTCATCCGCGGGCCAGACCTCCACGACGAGCCGCCGCTCCGATTCCTCGATCTCACACTCGAAACCGGCCTGATCCACCAGATTCCGAATCACGTCGTGATCCGGCTCCAAGGCGACCAGCCTGCGGTCTCCGGCTTGAAGGAAGCGCATCTTTCTAGATCGTAGCCCTTTTGGATGGTAACAGGGGGCCGGGGCCTTTCCGGGCTGCCGGGCCTTGAATAGCGAAATCCGCGAGCTCGATTCGCTACACTGGCGAGTCTCGGGATGGATCCATTTGAAATCACATGCAGGGAGCTGTTCGTGGCGATCGAGAAGGGCGCCTCGATCCGCCTGATCGACTGCCGCGAGCCCTGGGAGCATGAGCTCGCCCGGATCGAAGGCTCCACGCTGATCCCGATGACCGACACGCCGGACCGGCTGGCGGACTATCAAGCGATCGAGGCGCCCTGCGTGGTCTACTGCCACCACGGGGTCCGCAGCATGAATGTCGTAGGCTGGCTGCGCCGGCAGGGCGTGGAGAACGTGCGCAGTCTCGCCGGCGGCATCGACTCCTGGAGCCTCCAGATCGACCCGAGCGTTCCACGCTACTGACACGCCGCCATGAAACTGCGCTTCTACCACAAGAAGACCTGCTCCACCTGCCGCAAGGCCAAAAAGTTCCTCGAAGAGCTGGGGGCCGAGCTCGAGATGATTGAGCTGGCGAACAAGTTGACCGCCGAGCAACTCGACGCGCTGATCGGCGAGCGTGACCACAGGCAGTTCCTCAACACGCGCAACGAGCTCTACCGCGAACGCAAGATGCGGCTGATCCCGCCCTCGCGCGAGGAAGCGATCGCATTGATGTCGGAGAATCCCAACTTGATCAAACGGCCGCTGAC
This sequence comes from uncultured Bryobacterales bacterium, assembly GCA_964405625.1. Classification (GTDB taxonomy): domain Bacteria; phylum Acidobacteriota; class Terriglobia; order Bryobacterales; family UBA6623; genus RI-231. Next base: position 21,169 of record CAYOPA010000028.1, on the reverse strand, counting down.
CGTAGCCGGCGACGAGATAGTGCTGGGCTTTGACGAAGAGAAGCTGCGAGCCCTGGTTGCTGGGTAGGAGCGGGCGGCAGCCCGCCCAAAACCGCACGATATGCGAGCTTCGACAGGTCTTGGGCGGCCTTCCGGCCGCCCCTACGCTGGAAAAACCGAACCCCGGACGCAAGTCCGGGGCTTGTCAGTTTTCGATAAAGGCGAATGGCGGGCACGACGAGACTCGAACTCGCGACCTCCGGCGTGACAGGCCGGCGTTCTAACCGACTGAACTACGTGCCCGTTCCAATGTGTGGGAAACCCACAAAAAAGAGACGCTCCCTGACGGGACGCGTCCCCTGTCACTAACGCTGAATATACCACGGGCCACGCGGGCCGTGCAACGGCGGCGGGGCCTGTCAGTCGCCTGAGGAGGAGCCTTGCTCGATCCTCTCCAAATAAGCCTGATCCCAATCGAGCTCGCTTTCGTAGCCGTACTGCAACAGCAGATCGTTGTAGCGCTCCTTAAAGAAACGCACGTGCTCAGCGGACATGTGGTTGACCCAGTCGCCGTGCACGCCCTTGCGCCAGTGGCTGCCCTCGTCCTCGTCGCCAAGCTTGCGCCCGCCGGAGATCCGCTTGAACTCGTGCTCCCACACAATGCCCAGCAGCCGTTCCGCCG
>CAYOPA010000028.1:0-20498 GCA_964405625.1 uncultured Bryobacterales bacterium | reverse complement strand
CCGGCAGCGTGTCAAACCGGAACCCCAGCGCCAAGTCGATCTTGGCTTCCAGCCGCCGCATCAGCTTGGAGAAAACGAAGGCGATACGCTTGCGCGGCGTGTAGTAGCCGGTGTCGAGCAGCCCCAAAAACTCGAACACGTCGCACATTTTGCGGAACGGATCGCCCGTCAGATCCTCCATGCGCAGCTCCAGGATCCGCGCCGAGCTCGACCGATCCTTCCAGCTGCGCATCTCCTCGAACTGCTCGGCGCGGAACTCCAGCTCCATGAACAGCCCTTCCTCCTTTGAGACCTTCCGGAGCTTTTCCCGATAGGGAATCAGCTCGGGCCAAGCCTCGGTGGCGTGAGAGTTGCGATGTGAGAAGTAAGCCGAAACGACGATGTCGCGCGGGTCGCGAACATAGTGGAACCCGCGCAGGTTGTTCAGGTTCAGGCCCTTAACGTCGCGCCAGTGGGCATTGCCCAGCAGCAGCATCTCGGGACGATGCTCCTTCACGTAGCGCGGCAGGTCGTTGTGAAAATCGGCGGGCAGGAAGACCTCGCCGGTCCGCAGCCCCAGGTCCAACGCGGCGCGCATGCAGATCGAATGCACCCACATGGTGGCGCACTTGTGGTGACCGAAGGCCGCTAGCAGGGTCCGTTGCGCCATGGCTTGAAGGGGTCGGCCTAGGCCGAAGCTTCACGTTAACACAGGCTTAGAACCGCTCCGTTGTGGCATTATGAGCCCCGAATGGCCAAACGCCGCAGCAGCCCGAAGCCACCGCCGGCGCCTCCAGCAAGCTCCTTGCAAACCAGCCGGCTGGCGTGGGCGGGCGCCGCCGTGGCCGTGGTCGCCGGGTTGGGTTTGTGGTCGTGGCTGCGCGACCGGCCCGCGCCGATCTCCCCCGAACAGGTCGCCGCCGAGCCGGCCGCCCCCGCACGGCTGATCGCCGGGCGGCCGGGCTACGTGGATGGCGCCGCCTGCGCCGGCTGCCACGCCGAGATCGCCGCGACCTACCAGCAGACCGGCATGGGCCGTTCCTTCTACCGCGCCACGGCGGAGGCGATGGCTCACCTGGGGGGCGACGTGGAGTATTTTCACGCCAAATCGAACCGGCGTTATTCGATCTATCCGCGCGACGGCAAGTTCTTCCACAAGCGTTGGCAAACGGGCGAAGACGGCGCCGAGACGAACGCGCTGGAGCGGGAGATTCACTACGTGATGGGTTCGGGCAACCACGCCCGCACCTACCTGCATCAGTATCCCGACGGCCGGCTGGTGGAATTGCCTCTGGGCTGGTACGCCGAGAACGGCGGCTTTGCGGCGATGAACCCCGGTTTTGACCAGCCGGCGCATCGCGGCTTCCGACGCGAGATCAGCCAGGACTGCATGTTCTGCCACAACGGCTACCCGCGCATCGAGCCCGGCGCCGACCGCCCCGGCCGCGATGCGTTGTTTCCTGGGCGGCTGACCGAGGGCATCGACTGCCAGCGCTGCCACGGCCCCGGCGAGGCGCACGTTGCCGCCGCCGGCGCCGGCGAGCCCGCAGCGCGGATCCGCGCCGCCATCTTCAACCCGGCTCGGGAACGGCCCCAGCGGCAGCTTGAGGTCTGCCTGCAATGCCACTTTGAGTCCACCAGCCGCGCGCTGCCCTACGCCATCGTGCGCTTTGAGCGCGGAGCCTTCTCTTATCAACCGCAGGAGCCTCTGGCGGACTTCGTGTTGCATTTTGACCACCCCAAAGGCGTGCGCGAAGACAAGTTTGAGATCGCCGGTCACGGCTACCGCTTCCTGCAATCCGAGTGCTTTCGTCAAAGCGAGAGCATGACCTGCACCACCTGCCACGATCCCCATCAGGCCTTGCGGGGCGAGCAGGCCGCGACCGTCTACAACGCAGCCTGCCGCGAGTGCCACGCGCGGCCGTTGAGCGGCGCCGAGCACGCCTCTTGGGCGCAAGCCGACTGCACCGGCTGCCACATGCCCAAGCGGCGCACCGAAGACGTGGTCAACGTGGTGATGACCGACCACAAGATCCAGCGCCGCCCGCCGCCGGCTTCCAAGCTGTTGGCGCCGCTGGAGGAGATCGCCGAGAGCGACAAAACCCGCTACTTCGGCGAAGTCATCCTGGACTACCCCAAGGAGCTGCCGCCGACGCCCGACAACGAGCTGCTGCTCGCCGTGGCGCAGGTCTACGAGAGGTCCAACCTCAAGGCCGGGACGCCGCGCCTGCGGGAGCTGATCGGGAAGCATCAGCCGGAGCAGGCCCACTACTATTTCCAGCTTGCCGAGGCCTACTGGAACCAGGGGCGCCATGAGGACGCGCTGCCGTGGTATGAGCGGACGCTGACCCGACAACCCGACCACATCGTCGCGGCGCGCAACTACGCCGTCGCGCTCAACCGCACGGGCCGGGCGGAGCAGGCCGAGCGCGTGCTGCGCGAGGCCTTGGCGCAATTTCCCGGCGACCCCAAGGCTCTGACGAACCTGGGCGACACGTTGCTGCGGCTGGGACGGCCGGCGGAGTCGCAACGGGCCCTCGAAGAGGCGCTCGAGCGCAATCCGGACTCGCCCGAGGCCTGGACGAATCTGGCGCGAACACTGGCCGCTTCCGGCGAGACCGAGCGCGCGATCGACGCCGCCCGCAACGCTTTACAACGCGAGCCGGCGTTCTCGGTGGCGCACAACAACCTCGGCAACCTGCTGCGCGGCCAGGGCAAGGCGGACGAAGCCGAGCGGCACTTCCGGCAGGCTCTCGCCGCGGACCCGACCTACGCCGAAACCCGCTACAACTACGCCGGGCTGCTGATGGAACAAGGCCGCTTGGACCTAGCCGAAAAGGAGCTGCGCGCCGCCATCGCCGCCAAACCAGACTTTGCGCCGGCCCACACCAACCTCGGCAACCTGCTGGGCCAAAAAGGCGACAACGCCGGCGCCGAGAAGTCCTTCCGGCGGGCCATTGCCCTGGCCCCGGACTTTGCCGAAGCCCACTTCAACCTGGGCGTTGCGTTGGCCTCGCAGGATCGGCTCCGGGAAGGCAAAGCGGCCTTCCGCAAGGCGCTGGAGTTGGACTCCAATCTGCACCAGGCGCGGCTGAATCTTGCCATTGCGCTGGCCTCGGAAGGCGAGCGCGAGCAGGCCAAGATCGAGATTGAGCGTGTGATTCGCAGCGCCGACGGCCCGCTGCGCGACACCGCCCGCGAGATGCTGCAAGGCCTCGGCCTTAGCGGCGCAGAGTGACCAGCGTCTCCAGATGGTACGTCTGCGGAAAGAGGTCGATCAGCCGCAGGGAATCGATTTCGTATCCGCCCGCCAGCAGGACTTTCAGGTCGCGGGCGAGCGTGGCCGGATCGCACGAGACCAGCGAGAGCGTGGGCGCCCCGATGCGCAGCAGTTGCGTCGTCACGGCCTTACCCAAGCCCGCGCGCGGCGGGTCGGCGACCACCCAGTCCACCTCTTCGTTGAAGGTCTCCAGGTATTGATCCACGTTGAGGTGGATCGACTTCACCTCGACCCCGGCGCGCTGGGCGTTGAACTGGAGACTCCGCATGGCGGCGGCGCTGGAATCCACGCCGATCACGCGCTCGCACTTGCGGGCCATCGGCAGGGTCAATAGGCCGACGCCGCAGTACAAGTCCAGACCTGTCTTGCCGCCGGCGCTGTCGACGGCGGCCTGGGCGAGCTCATCGGTCAAAAAGCGGTTGACCTGGAAAAACGAGCGGCTGCCGACGCGGAACAGGTCGCCGCCGCTGGGGTACTCCAAATACTCGCCCAGCAGGAAACCGTCGATCTCGCGAGCGCACCACTCGAAGAACTTACGCGCCAGCGGCCGCTCGGTGGAGGTGACGTTGAGCTGCACCTCGGTCTCGTTGGTGAAGATCTCGACCTCGCGCAGGAAGTCCGGGAAGGCGCGGGACTTGGCCATTTCGCGCAGCGTGTCGTGCACGGCGTTGAGCTTGGGCGAGTTGATGGGGCAGTAGGAGGCGGGCACCACGCGGTGCGAGCCGGCCGCGACGAAGCCGACCTCGGCGCGCGGGCCGCGGTTGGTCACCCGAAGCTGCGTGCGATTGCGGTAGAGCCAGGGGTCGGCGTAGATGGTGTCGATCGGCTCGACCCACTCGATGCCCCCGATGCGGGCGAGGGTCTCGACCAGGATGTCGGCCTTGACCTCAAGCTGCCCCTCGTAGGGGATGTGCTGGTAGTTGCAGCCGCCGCAGTCGGTAAACAGCGGACAGTTCGGCGGCACGCGCTCGACGGCCTCGCGCGTCCAGGCCAAGGGCCGCGCATGGGAGACCGAAGCCCGCTCGCGCGTGACCTCGGCGGTAAGCTGCTCGCCGGGCAACGTAAAGGGAATCAGCGCGGTGCGGCCGTCCAGGCGCGCCAGCCCGTCGCCGCCGTAGACGAGCTTTTCGATCTCAACTTCAATTTCGGGCATGTCTCTTCAGAGTACCGGGGTTAGGGGCAGAGGCCCCGGCGTCACGCCCCGACGGCGGCTTCCACCGCCACCGGCGCCAGGTTACCCTCGGCGTCAAACGCCATCTCCTCCGGCTCGCCCACGATCTCCACGCCCGGCCGCGCGGCGGCTTCGGCCGCCGAGCTCTCGCTGACCAGCATCTCGCCCATCTCCATCGTGTTGCGGATGCGCACGATGGTGCAGTCAGCCGGGTCGAGCTTGCCGCAGGTCATGATGATCCGCTCAACGCACTCGCGGTCGCTGGGGAAATGCGGCGGGCACATGCCACCCATCGGGTTCGAGGCCGTCAGCACGTTCACCCAGGTGGCGTGGAAGTCGATCTTGTGGAAAAGCCGGTCGGAAATTACGTCGCACAGCCCGATGCCGACCGAGTTGCCGCCGCTCTCCTCGGTCACGTCGCGCGCGAAGACGCGCATAATCTTCACCACGCCATCGAGGTTGTTGCGGCCCAAGATGCCCCGGTTGATGATTTTCGTATCCATCCCCGAGCCCGAAATGTTCTTGCCGATCTCGTCCACGATCAGCATGTCAACCTCATTGACCGGGATGCCGGGCTTCCATTCGAGCACGCGTTCCAGAAGCTTCCCCTCACGCTCGGCCATGCCGACGGCGCCGAGGGCGTGGACCTCAGCGGTGTTGTGGTACGCGTCTTCGAGAATGGCGATGCCGCCGAGCATCTTGCCGGTATCGAGCATCACCTTGCCGACGGCGCGGATCACCCGCTCCATGCCGATGCGCAGCGCGAAGGCGTGGTAGCGCTTGGCGCCTTCCCACTTGCCCAGCCCGATCGCCATCATCTTGTGGACGCCGGATTCGAGCTTGCCGGTAAAGCCGGTATGCCACTTCACGCGGCTGAGGATCATCACGCCGTCGGACTGGAAGGCCTCGCGATCCATCGAGACGTCGATGCCTTCGGGCGTGGTTCCCACCTTCTCCACCGCCAGCGAGCTGACGATGGGGCAGCCCATCGCCGCCTCGTGGACGCCGTAGTGGTGCAGCACCTCGGCCTGGCCCTCGGCCGTGCCGCCGCCATGGCTGCCCATCACCGGAATGATGAACGGCTTGCAACCGCGCGACTTCCAGAAATCGACCGTGGCGCGGGCGATCACGTCGATGTTGGCGATGCCACGGCTGCCCACGCCGATGGCAATGCGGGCCCCGGCGGGGACGGCGCGGGTCCATTCGGCGGCTTCGAGCTCGTCGCGCACGGCCCGCGCCACGTCAGGCAGGCGCCGCACCGGAAAGGTTTGGCGAATGGGGACGAGTTTCTGAAGTCGCATGCCGGTCCCTATTCTATGCCTTCGGGCTGCGCGGCCGGAACAGACCGAGCGCCCACGCCAACGCCGGACCGCCCACCAGCAGCGCTCCCAGCGCCGCCGCAAAGCTTGGAATCAGCCACAGCTCTTCAAAGCGATCGAGCCGGGCGTTCGATGGCGCGACCGGATCGTACAGCACGGTGACCTTGTCGCCGATGCTGAAGCCGTTCCCCGGCAACAGCAGCTTGGGACGGATCTCGTGCGGCGAGCCGTTGGGCGTCATGTAGCCGACGACGGGCTGCACCCCGACGGTCTCGATTTCGGCTGGAGGCCGCGCAAAAGCAATCACCGAGCCCTGGGTGGGCCAACTGCGGCTGACGAAGGAGCGCGTCTGTTGCACCGCATGGACGCCCCAACCCAGCAGCGCCAACCCGCTCAGCTCGGCGCCAAGCAGCAAGGCGGCGGCCAATCCGGCCTGTTGAGAGCTCGCACGCATCGGCTTCCCGGCCCTCTTGCGGGCCGCATCAATTCCGTATTGTAGGTCCGATTTCGCGCAATAGCGCGTCTTTGTAACATCCGATTGTGCGGCGAAGATCAAATTTGTCGACGACCAGCCGCCGCGCCGCCGCGCCGAGCCGCGGACCAAGCTCCGGCTCTTGCAGCAGGCGGGCGCAAGAGTCCGCCAGGAGCCCGGCGCGTCCGCCCCGGACCAGCAGGCCGGTCTCGCCGTCCTTCACGACCTCCGCCACGGCCCCCACGTCCGCGGCCACGCAGGGCAACCCCATGCTCATCGCTTCCAACAGGGTCAGCGGGCTGCCCTCGACGCGCGATGGCAGCACAAACACGTCGGCGGCAGCCAGAACTTCCGGGATGCGCTCGGTAAATCCTAATGTGCGGATGCAGCCCCGCAGCCCTTCGTCGCCGATCAAACGCTCGACAGCGATCCTTTCGGGGCCGTCGCCGGCCATGACGCCGCGGATGGAACAATCGGGGAACATCCGCCGCAGCAAACTCATTGCCACAACGAAACGCAGCGGGCTCTTTTCCTCCGACAGCCGGGCGACATAGGCGAAGACGAAATCGTCGGGGCCGAAACCCAGCTCCGCCCGCAGCTCGTTACGGCGGTCCGCGTAGCGCGCCGGCTCGAAGCGTCCGAGTGCGTCCACGCCGTTGGGAACGAGCTTGACCTTGTGGGCGGCGACGCCGCCCGCCAGCAGCGCTTGGCGTTGCAGCTCGCCAACAGCAAAGTGCATTTCGATGTGCGCGTCTAGCCCCAGCGACGCTGCCAGATGCCCCTCGGAGGCTACGTTATGGGCGATGTTGCCGCGCCACAGCCCCCGCAGCGCCGGCAGGGCGCGATAGCCGACCCCGGTGGAGGAGACCAGCGCGCCCCGTATGTTGTGAGCGGCGGTGAAATCAGCCAGAAACGCCGCCGGGTCGCGCACGCCCAGTTCGTCCAGACAGTAGACCCAGGGCGTGAGCGCCTCAAAGGCGTCCCGGCGCAGGTGGGCGTCGGATTCCACGGCCACGACGGCAAACGAAAAGTCGTCCCGCAGCCCTTCGAGCAGTTGCAGCGCCACCTGTTCGGCGCCGCCGTAGGCCAGCCATGGGAGTATCAGCAGGGTGCAGGGCTTTTCGGCGCTGAAATCGGCGCCGCGCGGAAAGCGGCCGGAGCTGCGGAACCGCGCTTCGCCCGCAACCGCCTCCCGGCCTAGCATCCGCCCCTGATAGCCGGCCCGCGCGGCGCGCAGCCAGAAATCGCGGCGAGCTTGCTGGTCCGCCATGTCGCAGGCGCCCAGCGCTTCCCACAGCTCGCGCCGAAATACCGCGCCCGGCGGCACGGGACAGAAGCGCTCCAGCCGATCCGCCTCAAACGGAGCCGCCTCCGGGCCCAGCTCAGCGCTATAGCAGACCGCCGCGCCGGGGTCGTTCTCCAAGGCCACGACCGCGCGCTCGAACCAGGTCGCCGGCAAGCTCTGGCCAGGTTCCAGCCGACAAAAATAGCGCCCGCGCGCTTCTTCGAAACCGCCGGACAGGCTCTCACAGTCCGACGCCAGGGAACCCTGCCCTCCATCGAGCCCTGCGACCGACAACAAAGGGACGTCATCGGGCCAGTGCGGATCGAGCGCCGGCGGAGCGGAAACGGCGGGCTCTCCCCTCAGAATCCGGAATAGCCGTCCGGGCAACCGCAGCGCCTCCCGCCACGAACCGGCCGCGCGCGCCAACGCAAGCTGCGCCCGCCAGGTCTTGGAGCCCTCCAGCTCCGCCACGCGCTTGTCCAGTCGCGCAGCCCAGGCCAGGCACTGCTCCAGGGCCTTTTCCAGCTCGCGAACCCGCTCGTCAGCGTTCACCGCTCCATGTTAAGCCCGGCGGTGTGGATGGCGTTGAACAACAGCTTGAAGGTCCCGTGCGGCTGGGCTCGAAACTGCGGGCGGAAGGCGATCATCACGATGGAGCCCTGCTCATAATCCACCTGGGCGGCGGCGATGCGGTGGGCCAAGTGGGACTCGCCGCGCATCCAGCCGCTCTGCAACAGCGAGTCGCCGGGATAGCGCGCCACCACGTCGTACTTGACTGAGCGGAACGGCGGCAGCGGCTCCAGCGCGGAATCATTGTCAAACACAGCCGTCGCCTCGGCCTGCATGCCGAAGCCGATCGGGTGGCCGGAGTCCACCTGCACGCGCACAAAGCAACCGGGACAGGAAAACTGCGTACGCGGCACGCCCTTGAGCCCGTCGCGCAACGGCAGCTCAAAGGTCTTCAAGGCAAAGTCCACGGCGTTGTGCCAGACGACCAGACGGCCGCCCTGCGCCACAAACTCCCGGATGGCCTGGCGGCCTTCCTCGCCCAGTCCGCCGCGATACTCCTCGGGCGTGGCATTGCCGCTGTTGCCGGAGATCAGCCGCGCGTCGCCGCGGTCGCCGGGCAGCAGCAGCACGTCCCAGCGCCGGCGCAGGTCGCCCGCGCGGAGGTCAGCGTCAACCAGCGGCGTAAACCCGATCTCGTACTGCTCCAGCAGCCAGCGCGTCCAGCCTTCGTCCATGGAGGCCGTCCAGGGCCTGTATAGGGCAACGCTAACCGGTTCCAGCGGAGCGGTCTTGGGACGGGAGGAGACCGGAACAGCCGTCAGCCCCAGCTCGCCGGTCCAGCCTTCGAGCTCGGCCGGAGGCGCGCCCTCCAGGTAAAGCGAGCCGGCAGGCAGGCCCTTCGATTCCTTTAATACGAGCGCCAGTGGAACGCCCTTTTTCTGAAGGCGGCTGATGAGCGTGGCCAGCGCGTTGGGCCCGGCGAGAACCGCCGTCCCTTGCTTGCCGGAGCCTTCCCAACGGCCTTTGGGCGCCGGGATCAAGCCCAGCCGCTCCAGCTCCGCCATGAACGGCGTTTTCGCGACGACGGCCTTCACGCCCATCTGCAGCGGCAGGGTCCAGGCCGTGGTGTCGTAAGGCTGATCGGACATCTTGCCCAGCGGCATGGCGCCGGGGTCGGGATGCTCTTGAGGTTCGAGCAGATCCTTGGCGTAGGCGCGAAACGGCTGCGCCATGCGAATCACGAAGGTCCCCTTCGGCCACTTCCGGCCCTCGGCCTGAAACGCCGCCTCGGCTCGCTCCACAATCACGCCGCAGAACTCCAGCGCCTCGAGCAGGCTGTACAGGGCGCGCGGGTCGTGCTGGTCGGGGTCGAAAAGGTAGGCCCACGGGTCCCCCGCCTCGCCGGCCTTGATGGCGTCCAGCCCCATGCGGATCTGGGTGCGGATCAGCAGGCGGCGCTGGTCGGCGGCGCTTTCCAGCAGGGCGCGCGTGATGGCGAGCTCGGAGTTGATGATGTCGCGCAAGGTCCATTTGCCGCCCAGCCACGGACGCGGGTAGTCGTAGCGCGGCATCACGTCGGTCGGGGGCGGCATGGGCGCCTCGGGGTTGTGGTCGCGCTCCTGGAGCCAGTTGTTTACCCCGCTCCCTGTTGGTTGTCCCAGCTTCGCCTCGGCCTGAAAGACCGGGCTCGCCAAATTCGCGCTTGCCACTTCCGTCAACAAGCCGACGATGTTGTGGAACCAAGCCCCGCGCAAGAACCCGCCCTGCCACCAACCGGTGTATTTCTGGTCGTAGCCGACGCCGTCAATCCCCGCCTCGTGCAGCGCCTGGTACATGGCAAAACCAATCTTGCCGGCCTGCGCCCAGATCGCCGGATCGACGTTCGGGTTGATCGGGTTGGCGAACGGCGGCACGAACACGCGCATCCCGTTGTTGCCCTGCTGGTGCTGGTCGACATACACCTGCGGGAACAACTCCTGAAACAGGATCCGGTTGCCGTAGCGGCTTTCCGGCTGGGTCATCATGTAGGCGTCGCGGTTGTTGTCGTGCCCGATGTAGGGGTGATACAGCCACGGCAGCGGCGCCCAGACGTTCTCCGTCCCGCGCACGCGATTATTCCAGTCGGTGACGATGATCTGCCCGTCCGGGTTGAACGACGGGATCAGCAGAAAGACGACGTTATCGAGGATACGGCGCGTCCAGGCGGAGTCGCTGGTCGCCAAGTCGTGGGCGACCTCCACCGCCATCTGCGAGGCGCCGATCTCGGTGGCATGGATGTTGCATGTCACCAGAACGACGGCCGGGGAATTCTCGGATATCTCTTCGATCTCGGCCTGGGTTAGCTCACTCGGGTAGGCGATGCGCTTCTGGACGGCTTGGATTTGGTCCAGGCGCGCCATGTTTTTCGGCGAGGTGATCGTCGCCAAGATGAAGGGGTTGCCGTTGTGGGTCTTGCCGAGCTCGCGGACCGATACGCGGTCGCTGTTGTCGGCCAGAATCTCGAAGTATTCGACGATCTTTTCCCAGCGCAGCAGGTTGCCGTCGGAGCCGATGGGGAAGCCTGCGAAGTCGTCCGGGGCGGGGATGCTCTGCCCGAGCGCTCCCGCCGCCATCGCCATGGCGAGGAGCAGAGAGTGCAAAGGGGCGCGAAACATCCCCTGATTATGCCCCAGCGGAGCCGTTGTTTCGCTTGGCCTCGCCCACGGCCGTGATGGACTTGAGAAAGCCCAGCGCCCGCTCGCGCCAAATGGCCGCGCCGGGAAACAGCGCGCGCAGCTCGGCGGTGGTCAACAACCGGATGTCCCGCAGGAAATCGTCGCAGCCTTGCGGCGTGGGTTTGTGCAACAGACCCCACACGGTGCAGTACGGCAACAGCGGGCGCTGCCAGCTCTTGGGCAAGAAGTGAATCAGCGGCGTCATCAAATGCGGCTCGACCGGGAACCAGCGGTACGGAGTCTGCACGTAGAAAACGCGTCCGACGCGCATGGTCTCGGCGGCGTAGGCCCGGCGGTCGGCGTCGGAAGGGATGTGCTCGACCACGGAGTTGGAAAAAGCGATGTCGAAGGCGCCGTCGCGAAACGGCAGCTTACAACCGTCGGCGATCACCCAATCCACGCCGGGCTCGGGCTGCGCGGGCGGCTCCAGGTTAACGATGGTGACGCGCGGTTGCGGATGGAAATAGCGCCAGTAGTAGGCGTAGCCGCCGAGATCAACCACGCGGGTCTGCTCAGTCACGCGCAGCTCGCGCTGAAATCGCCGAAATCGCCGTTGGCGGAAGTACCGCGCGATGGGCTGATGAATCTGCGGGATGCCGAACGACACAGGGTTGCAGCCCCGATTATCCCGCCCGGACACCCGGCTCTGCTAGATTCGGCGGAAGGATGCGCCTCTCGCCCCTCGCCGCGGCCCTGCTTGTCCAGGCGGCGCTGTGGTTTTGGGACCTGCCGCTGCTGCCGGTCTGGGGCGACGAGCAGTTTACGCTCAACACGGTCGCGTTGCCGTGGGGGGAGATTGCGGGGGCTTTGCAGCGCGACATCCACCCGCCGCTTTACTACTACCTGCTCAAGCTCTGGCTGTCGGTCGTTCCCGGCGACCCGCTCACGGCGGCGCGAGGGTTCTCGGTCGTCTGCGCCCTCGGCGCCACCGCGGCGCTGGATCGGCTGTGGTTGCGGGAGCGGACGCCGCGCGCGCGGGCCGTGTTCCTGGCCTTGTGGACGCTGTCGCCGTGCCTGCTGCTGTACGTCAGAATGGCGCGGTCGTACAGCTTGCAGTTGCTGCTGGGCATTGTTGCGCTGGCTCTGGCCGTTCGCTGGCTGGAGTCCAAACGGCCCGACGCCGGGTTCCGATTCGCAGCGGCGGAGGCCGCCCTGCTCTACACCCACTACCTGCCGGGTCTCGCGATTGGTCTGGCGGCGTTTGGTTTGGGCCTACGGCGGGCTCCGCGGCAGGCGTTGCTCGGGGCGTTCGTGGTCTCGCTCACCTATCTGCCTTGGGCGGCGGTTCTGTGGCAGAGCTTGGGCAAGGCGGCCGAGCGCGAGGCTTATTCCCTCAGCGGGCATGGGTTGGCGGAGACGACGCTGCGGCTGGGATTTTTGGGCGTCTCGTTCACGGTGGGCGAGGCGGCGCCAGGCTGGCTGGCGCTGACCGGGGCGGTGTTGGCTCCTGTTGCGGCGGGCCTGGCGCTGTGGGCGGCGCGGAGCGAGAGCAAGCTATGGCCGGCGTTGCTGGCCGTGACGGCCGGGGTCGCCTACCTGGGCGCAGCGCGGTGGGTAGCGTTTCCGTTCGTGCCGGCGAGGCTGCTGTTCCTGTTGCCGTTCTGGCTGTGGGGCGCGGCTTGGGCGGCCGGCAGCGGCCGGCGCGCGGGCTATGGACCAGCGCTAATCCTGCTGTTGACGTCGCTGGCAGGCCATCTGTACTACCGGGCCGGAGAAGCTTTCTTAAACAAGGGCTACCTGATTCCCTACGGCGTAATCGCGGGCCAAATCGCCGCCGCATCAAACCCTGCTGAGACGCTCGTGCTGGCCGACGCCTTTAACAGCGATCCGAAACCGCTACTCCCGGCCCTTCCTCCGAGCTACCCCATCATCGAAGGGATCGGCGCCGATTTCACGGAGCAGGTCGCCGCGGCGCTGGCGGAGAGCCGGCCGCGGACGGTCTGGATGCTGCGCGCCGCCCGCGACGTTTCACCGAACCGCGAGCTCGAGCGCGCCCAAGAGCTGCTGACCGAGTCAGGCTATCAGCCGACCGAGCGGCATGCCTTTCTACCCTACTCCGCCTGGGAGCGGGAGGCCCTGGCGCGCACCACCGGAGAGCCGGCGCCGACACATCACTTCCAGGCGCTGCGCTGGGACCTGCATGCTCCGGGCTCCGCGGACGGGCGCCCACGGTTGCCGAACAGCGTTACCGATCGGTACCATTGAGGGGCGAAGCTCTGTCTGCAAGAAACATCGGCTCGTGGATCTGTTTTAACCGGATCTCAACAGGGCCGCAATGATTCTGGAACAAGGCGGATCGATGCTGGTAGACGAAGGCGGGACGGCTCCGGGGTTTTTGCCTCCACGAGCGCCGCTTTCCTCGTGAAAGCTGTGATTGTCTCGCGCCTCAGGAACCCGTCCCCGGTCGACTGCGACTTCAGCGGCTCCTTACGGCGTGGGAACAAGCGGCTTGCCCCCATCATCGCAAGAGGCCCGCTGTCGCCCGCTCAAGGGCGCCGCCGCGGTCTCACGCCTCCCACGCCGCGGACAGAGGAGAAGCCGTGAAGAACAGCAGCGTACATTACTTCGTTCGTGAGAAGGACGCCGTCAAGGGTTTCAGCACCGGCGTATCTTTGCATGGCCATACGATGTACTCGCATGAGAGCACCGCCTTCGTCGAGCGCATCGCCCGCAAGTCCAAGCTCTTTAACTGGTTCATTCGAGGGCAGTTGCATCGCTATCGCGGGCAGGATGACCTGGAAGAGCAAGTGGCCCGGATGTGGTGGACCTCGCCGTGGTCGCCCGGCCAGGCGCTGCGTTTCGAAAAGGATCAGATCGAGAAGAAGCTGGGTCTCAAGTCGTTGGTTTCGATCACCGACCACGACAACATCGAGGGGCCGCTGGAGTTGCAGGTGATGGCGGACAACCGCGAGGCGCCGATCTCGGTGGAGTGGACGACGCCTTACGACAAAACGTATTTCCACCTCGGCGTCCATAATCTCCACCCGCGCCGGGCGACGGAGATGATGGCTCGCATGCATGCGTTGACGGCCGCTCCGAGCAAGGAGGGCCTGCGGGAGCTGTTGCACGAGCTCGCCTCGCACCCGGACGTGCTGATCGTCTTCAATCACCCGTATTGGGATCAGCCTTGGCTCGGCGCGGAAAGCCACGACCGCGCGATGCGCGCCTTCATCGCCGACTACAAGCCCTACCTGCATGGGTTGGAGATTAACGGGCTGCGCTCCTGGACCGAGAACCGCAAGGTGGTGAAGCTGTCGAAGGAAGTCCGCATTCCGCTGATCTCGGGCGGCGACCGGCACGGGCGCGAGCCAAACGCCACCCTCAATCTGACCAACGCTTCGACCTTCGCTGAGTTCGTGGACGAATTTCGCGGCGGCTGCCCGACCCGGGTGCTGGTGATGCCGCAGTTCCATGATCCGCTGGTGCTGCGGGTGATCCAGGGCATAGCGGACATCCTGGCCGACCACCCGGCCCACGTCAACGGCCAAGTGCGCTGGAGCCAGCGGGTCTTTCGCCATTGCCACGACGAGTCGATCAAGCCGTTGTCGGAGTTCTTTGAGAATGGCGAACCGTTCGTGGTCCTGCGTATGATCAATGCATCGCATTGGTTGACCAGCCCGCGTTTGCGGCCGGCGTGGAGGCGCATGGCGGAGAGCCCCGAGGCGGCTCTGTGACGCCTGGCCCCCCCCGGGTCGCGCTCTTTACTGACAGCTTTCATGAAGTGAACGGCGTCGCGCTGACATCCCGTCAGCTCGACGCCTTCGCAGGTCGCCGGGGCCTGGAGTTTTTCTCCGCCCATGCCGGCCCCCGGACTCACGAAGCCCGCGAGGGCGCGGTCACAACCTTCGAGCTGAAGCGCGGCCTGCTGGCCTTCGGCGTCGAGAAGGATCTCTCCACGGACCCCGTGTTCATGCGCCACCTGGGGCGCACCAAGGAAGCCTTGCGGCGGTTCCAGCCCGATATCGTCCACATCACCGGGCCCAATGACGTGGGCTTGCTGGGGGCCTTGGCGGCCAAACAGCTTCGCGTGCCGATGACGGCGTCCTGGCACACCAACGTGCACGAATACGCCGCCTGGCGTCTGGAGAAGCTGCTGGGACCGCTGCCGGCGGGTTGGCGCAAGGCCGCCTCGGGCTGGTCGGAGCGCACGCTCCTCACGATCTTCACCAAGCTCTACGGCGCCGCCCGCACCTGCTTCGCCCCGAACCCGGAGCTGATCGAAATGCTCCAGCAGCGCACCGGCAAGCCGGTCCACGTCATGCGCCGCGGCGTGGAGATTGACCTGTTCTCGCCCGACAAGCGCAACCGGGGCGACGAAGAGATCTTTGAGCTCGGCTACGTCGGGCGCATCAGCGCGGAGAAGAACGTGCGCTTCCTCAAGCGGCTGGAGGATGGGCTGGCCGCGCGCGGTCTGACGCGCGTCAGAATCTCGGTCGTCGGTCACGGCGGCGAGCAGCCTTGGCTGGAGAAAGAGCTCCGGCGCGGCGCCTTCCCCGGGGTGCTCAAGGGCGAGGCGTTGGCGCGAGCGTACGCGAACTTCGACTTGTTCGTCTTCCCGTCGTTCACGGACACCTACGGTAACGTCATCAACGAGGCGATGGCCGCCGGCGTCCCCTGTATCGTCACCACCGGCGGCGGCCCCAAGTACCTGATTAGGGACGGCGAAACCGGTGTGATGGCGCGTGATGAGGAACATTTTGTGGCCGCCGTCGCCGGGCTGATCGAGGACCGCGAGCGCCATCAGGCGATGCGGCTGGCGGCGCGCGAGCACGCCGTCGCCAATTCCTGGGACCGCGTCTTCGAGCGGTTGTTTGAACAGTACGCCGCCGTCGCCGCCCAGCACCCGTCGCCGTACCGCTCGCCGTCCGGAGCGCTTGCCGGGCCTGTGCGACAATAGCCGCGCAGGAGCCTTTGCCAGCCATGTACCGTCGAAGCTTTCTCTCCGCCGGCCTCGCCGCCGCCTTCGCAGCCTCGGGGCGCGCCGCCTCCGACGCGCCGAAATTCAAGCTCAAGTACGCTCCGCACCCCGGCATGTTCAAGTTCCACGCCGGCGAGGACGTGCTCGACCAGATCCAGTTCTCCGCCGACCAGGGCTTTACCGCCTGGGAAGACAACAGCGCCAATCTGCGCCCGGTAGACGAGCAAAAAGCGATCGGCAAGAAGCTCGAACAGCTCGGCATGACGATGGGCGTGTTCGTTTCCTACGGCCGCGGACGGTTTGAGGAATCCGACTTCGTCTCCAAGACCGACAAGGCTTACCAGCAGACGCTCAAGGCCGAGATGCGCGAGGCCGTGGAAGCCGCCAAGCGTCTGAACGCCAAGTGGACGACCGTGGTGCCGGGCGCGGTGCACCAAAAACTGGATCCCGGCTACCAAACCGCCAATTGCATCACCAACTTAAGAGTCATGTGCGAGGTTTGCGAGCCCGCCGGGTTGGTGATGGTGCTGGAGCCGCTGAATTGGTATTCCAACCACCCGGGGCTGTTCCTGCGCGGAGTGCCGCAAGGCTACGCCATCTGCAAGGCCGTCGCCTCGCCGTCGTGCAAGATCCTCGACGACCTCTATCACCAGCAGATCGACATCGGCAACTTGATCCCGAACATGGAGATGGCGTGGGACGAGATCGCGTACCTGCAATACGGCGACAACCCCGGACGCAAGGAGCCCACCACCGGTGAGATCAACTACAAGAGGATTGGCGAGTGGCTCTACAAGAAGGGCTTTGGCGGCGTGATCGGGATGGAGCACGGCAACTCCATGCCCGGTAAGGAAGGCGAAGCGGCCGTGATCGCGGCCTACCGCGAAATTGACAGCTATTGAAGCGCTTGGCCAGCGCTTGGCCGGGATGTGCGGCGTTAGCCGACAACCGGGTCCGCCGGCTCCGCGAGCTTTGCCGGCTGACCGCCGAACCGCCAGCCCATGCCCAACGATTCGGGTCCGCGGTACACCCCGCGATCGACGACATAATGGCGCTTCGGGCCGTCGCCGAGCAAGTCGGCTACGAGGTGCTCAAGACCTACCGGCTGCCGGTCTCCGATTGGGAGCAAGAATACCAAGGCCCCTTGCGTGAGCGGATCGCCGAGCTGAGTTCCCACACGCAGGTAGGGCTGGAGTTGCAAAGCGTTCTCGCCTCGGCCCAGCAGGAAATCAGCATTTTTCAGCGGCATGGCGGTTCCTTCGGTTACTTGTTTGTCGTGCTCCGCAAACGCTAGCGTCTCGCCTTCAAATCTTCCCAGGCCGACAGCGCTCGTTCACGGGCTGCTGAGTGTTGGACGATGGGCGCGGGGTAAACGGTTCCAAGCCGAGCGCCCGCATCGCTTAATTCCTTCATCGGCGCTTCCCAAGGTTTGTGCAGGTAGGCGTTCGACAGGCGTGCGATTTCCGGGACCCAGCGCCGCACATAAGCCCCGTCGGGGTCGAACCGCTCGCCCTGGGTAACGGGGTTGAAAATCCGAAAATACGGCGCCGCGTCGGCCCCGCTGCCGGCCGCCCACTGCCAGCCGAGCGTGTTGTTGGCCAAATCGGCGTCCACCAACGTGTCCCAGAACCACTTGGCGCCCTCCTGCCAGGGCAGAAACAGGTCTTTCACCAGGAACGACGCCACAATCATGCGCACGCGGTTATGCATCCAGCCCGTCGTCCAGAGCTCGCGCATGCCGGCGTCGACGATCGGGTAGCCGGTTTCACCCTTTTGCCAGCGACGGAGGCCCGCCGGGTCGTCAGCCCACGGGAAGGCGTCGAACTCGGGCCGCAGCGGCTCCAGCGGCGTTTCGGGGAAGTGGTAGAGCAGGTGGTAGCCGAACTCCCTCCAGGCGACCTCGGAGAGAAACTTTTCGGCGCCCTTGGCGAAGGGCTTGGACGCGCCTGCTTGCAGCCGCTGCTGGACCGCGAGCCAGATTCGGCGCGGGCTGATTTCCCCATGATGCAGATACGGCGACAGCCGCGAGGTGGCGGGCAGGTCGGGACGATTGCGCTGCTCCCCATAGTCGCCGACAGGGCCTTCCAGGAAGCGTTCCAGAAGCTTGAGGGCACCGGTCTCCCCAGGCTGCCACGCCTGGGCGATGCCGCCGGCCCAATCGATATTGGGCTCAAGCTCCAGCTCGTGTAGCTCCAGCGACGCGGGCCAGGTTTCGGGGCTCGGGATCGCGGACGGCGCCGGTAGCGGCTCAGCGGGCGGCTCGGCCGCCTGGCAGGCCCGCCAGAAAGGGCTGTAGACCTTGTACGGCGTACCGCCTTGGGTTTTGATGGTCCACGGCTCCCACAGCAGCGCCGAATTGAAGCTCTTGCAGTCGATTCCGTCGGCGGCGAGGGCTTCCTTGACGGCTGTATCGCGCGCAATCGAGGCTGGCTCGTGGCGGCGGTTCCACACCACCGCCCCGGCGCCGCGTTCCTTGACCAAGCGACGCAACTCCGGGAGCGCCTTGCCCCGGCGAATCAGCAGCCGGGAGCCGCGCTGGCACAGCGATTCGTCGAGCTTGGCCAGCGACTGGTGAATCCACCACTTCGAGGCCGCGCCGGGCGTCCACTCGCCCTCGCCGTCGGCCCCTTGGATGTAGACCGGGATGACTGGGCCGCTGCGCGCAACCGCGTGCAGTAGCGCCGGGTTATCGTCCAGGCGCAGATCCTGGCGAAACCAGACGATGGTGGGAGCGGCGCTCATCGGCCTCGCAGCCTCGCCAGCCCGCCGTCCACTCCGATCACCTGGCCGGTGACCCAACTCTGCTCGGCGGCAACCAGCCAAGCGATGGCCGAGGCGACATCTTCCGGCTCGCCGATCCTGCCCAGCGGATGCATCGCTTTGGAGGCCTCCAGCGAAGCCGGATTCTTGGTGATGCGCTCGGCCATCGGCGTATTCACCAGCCCCGGCGCCACGGCGTTGAATCGGATGTTCGAGCGCGCGTAGGTGGCCGCCGCGCTGCGGGTCAGCCCCTCGACGGCCGCCTTGGCGGCCGCCACGGCCTCATGGTTGATCAAACCGGTGGAGGCCGCCGCCGTCGACATCAGCACCACGGAGCCGCCGGATTTCTGCATGGCGCGGGCGGCGGCGCGAACCGCGGCGAAGGCGCTCCACAGGTTGAGTTGCAGCGTCTCTTCGAGCTCGGCGGGCTTGGTCAAATGCGCCGGCTTGAGTAGGATCGATCCGACCAGATTGACCACGCCGTCCACTCGGCCGTACTTATCCGCCACGGACTGCACACAGGCCTCGACCTCGTCGAAATTCGTGCCGTCGAGCGCCGTCCAGTCGGCCTGAGCGTCCTCGGCGAGCCGCTGGAGCCGATCCTGGCCGCGCGCGGCCAGTGTCAGGCGGGCGCCGGCGGCGGCCAGCTTCCAGGTCAGCGCGGAGCCGATTCCTCCGGTCGCGCCGATGATCACGTACAGCGGCCGTGGATAGCGTTCCGGGCCATATTCATTTGCCATTCTTATTGTTCCTCAAGCCGCCTGCCGGCCCGGCTGGTCCACGCGGCCGAAAATGGCGGTCATCCGCTCCTGGCGGTAGGCGAAGATTCGCTCCACATCCCGGCCCACAAAAAGCCAATTCATGAGCGAGCCGCCGATCGGCGCGTAGTTGACGTGGTCCTCGCACAGCGTCTGGCCGTCCTCCTCACGGAAGCGGTGCTCATGCACCCAGCGTGAGTAGGGACCGCGGATCTGCTCATCCACGAAGCGGTACGGCGGTTCCCAAGCCGTAATTTTTGTTTGCCAGCGTAGCGGCAGACCGCGGACGCGGATCGTGTAGTCGATCTTGGCGCCCTCGTGCATCGGAATGGGCGGTTTGGTGAGGATCTTGAAGTTCACCCAGGGCGGCGTCAGCGCTTCCAGATTGGCGGCGTCCGCGAAGAACGGGAAGACATCCGACAACGGCTTGGGCAGCCAGAGCGATGTGCGGAGATCAAAGGTTTTCATACAGGCGTCCTGCGCTGGGGTGCACAGCTTCTAAACAGAAGCGTAAAAGAATCTTGCACACTATGTCAAGATTGTGTATAGTTTTTGTAGGGACTTGCAGCCGCCATCAAATCGGCTCTCGATCACCAGATGACACCTCGCACCCGCTCGCTCCTTCCCGACTGGCTCACGGCCTGGTTCGACAACGCCGCCTACGACGCCGAGCAGCGTGCCGAGGACGCCGACCGCATCGACTGGGCCCGCTGCGCGCCGTTCATCGGCATGCACCTGGCTTGTCTGGCCGTGATTTGGGTGGGCTGGAGCCCGGTGGCGGTCGGCGCGGCGGCTGGGCTCTACCTGCTGCGGATGTTCGCGATCACGGGCTTCTATCACCGCTACTTCTCGCACCGCAGCTTTCGCACCTCGCGGCTGTTGCAAGGGGTGATGGCTTTCGTGGGTTGCACGTCGGTGCAGCGCGACCCGATGTGGTGGGCGGCGCACCACGCGCATCACCACGCCCACTCCGAAGACGACGAGGACCCCCACTCGCCCATCCGCAAGGGTTTCTGGCGCAGCCACGTGGGATGGTTCATGACGCCGGCGGCGTTCGCCACCCGCTATCGCTATGTGCCCGATTGGCAACGGTTTCCCGAGCTGCGCCTGCTCAATCGCTTTGACCTGTTGCCCCCGGTGATGCTGGCCGTCGGCGTCTACTTCACCGGCGTGGCGCTGGAGCGGCTTGCTCCGGGCCTGGGGACGAACGGTTGGCAAATGCTCGTGTGGGGCTTCTTTGTCTCCACCATCGTGCTCTACCACTGCACCTTTACCATCAACTCGCTGTGCCACCAGCTCGGCTCGCGGCGTTTTACGACCGACGACAACTCC
>CAYOPA010000027.1:15482-22503 GCA_964405625.1 uncultured Bryobacterales bacterium | reverse complement strand
TGATGGGCGACACTGTTACCAAAACCGCAACGGCTGATCCGTCGTTCGAGGCGGCTCCTGCCAATGCAACGCCGTCGACGGCCAAGGCGGTGGAGGAAGG
Organism: uncultured Bryobacterales bacterium; assembly: GCA_964405625.1. Classification (GTDB taxonomy): domain Bacteria; phylum Acidobacteriota; class Terriglobia; order Bryobacterales; family UBA6623; genus RI-231. Next base: position 22,403 of record CAYOPA010000027.1, on the reverse strand, counting down.
CCGTCCGCGCGGCTTCATCGCCGAGTGGACCGTCACCATCCTACTGCTGCTGTTCGGCACCACCACGCTGGTTCAGGCGTTCGTCATCCCGACCGGCTCGATGGAAGACTCGCTGCTAATCGGCGATCACCTTCTGGTGGACAAGCTCTCGTATGCGCCGTCGGACGCCGTGGGCAATTTGCTGCTGCCCTACACCGAAGTGCAGCGCGGCGACGTGATCGTCTTCCGCTACCCGGTGAATCTGGAGGAGACGTTCGTCAAGCGCGTGATCGGCGTCCCCGGCGACCGCATCCGCATTGTGGACAAGCAGCTCTTCCTCAACGGCAAGCAGATCGACGAGCCCTACAAAGTCCACAAGACCGAGTACACGCTCGACTACCGTGACAACTTCCCGGCCGCGCCCGACCCGCAGACCTACCCGCCGGCGCACGAGATGCTGCGCGCGCACGTTCAAAACGGCGAGCTAGTTGTGCCCGAGGGCCGTTATTTCGCGCTGGGCGACAACCGCGACCTCTCGCTCGACAGCCGCTACTGGGGCTTCGTGCCGCGCGAGAACATCATCGGCAAGCCGCTGATCGTCTATTGGTCCTACGATGCGCCGACCTCACACCTGGAGAACTCCAGCGTCTCGGTGGCGCACATCCAGGACGTGCTGTTCAACTTTTTTGGCAAGACTCGGTGGACCCGGACGTTCCACCTGATCCACCCCTACCCGCTCGAAAGGGAATGAAGACTCCAAACCTCCACGCGGTGATCCTGGCTGGAGGGCGCGGCACGCGTTTCTGGCCGCGGAGCCGGACTAAACGCCCCAAGCAGCTGCTGCCCGTCGTGGGTGATCGGACGTTGCTGCAACAGACGGTCGATCGCCTCCGGCCGCTGATCCCGCCGGAGCGCGTCTGGATCTTCACCACCGAGATCCTGCGGCTGCCCATCCGCAAGCAGTTGCCCGACGTGCCGCCCCGGCAGATTATCGCCGAGCCGGTGCAGCGCAACACCGGTCCCTGTATCGCCCTGGCGGCGCGCCTGCTGCGCGAGCGCGACCCCGACGCCGTGATGGCGGTGTTTCCAGCCGATCACCTGATCGCGGACGAGAAGGCCTACCTCAGCGTCATCGAAAAAGGCTGCGCGGCGGCCGCAGCCAAGCCGGAGCTGGTGGTGCTGGGCATTGAACCGCGCTGGCCGGAAACAGGCTACGGCTATATCGAGCTGCCGCCCGGGACCAAGGCCGGAACCTCCAAACCGCTGCGCGTGGTGCGGTTCGAGGAGAAGCCCAAGAGGCCCCGAGCCGAGGAGTTTGTGGCTTCGGGCAACTATTACTGGAACAGCGGCCAGTTCATGTGGCGGGCCGCCACGCTGCAAGACGCCGTGGCGCGCTTCATGCCGAAAACGGCCGACGCGCTCGCCAAGCTGGCGCCATTGGGCTCGCGCGGTTTCTCAAAAACGTTGAAAACCCAATACCCGGAGTGCGACAACCTGTCCATCGACCACGGCATTCTGGAACGGGCCGATAACATCGTGGGCTTCGCCTGCAAGGATTTTGGCTGGAGCGACGTCGGCAGTTGGGAGGCCGTCTACTCGCTGGCGCCCAAGGACGCCCACGGCAACGCGGCGCGCACGGCGGTGGAGCTCCTCAACGCCAAGGGGAACTACGTGGACGCTCCCGGCAAGCTGGTGGCGCTGGTGGACGTCCACGACCTGATCGTGGTCGACACCAAGGATGCGCTGCTGATCTGCCCGCGCAAGGACGCCCAGAAGGTCTCGGCAGTGGTGCGGGCGCTGGAAAAAGCGGGCTGGAGCTCGTTGTTGTAGGGGATTGCAGGTGGACGCGCCCGAGCAGCCCCAACCGAAGGAGCGCAAGCGCTTCAAAATCCCAGGGGTGGGCTGGAAGCGCTCGCTGCTGGCGGTGCTGATCGGCAACTTGATCTACTTCAGCATCATTGACGACCTGCCCGAGGCGATGCAACACAAGCCCTATATGTATGATTTGGGGCTGGCGATCGATTTCTGGATCTGTGTGATGGTTTATGGGGCGATCCGGTATGCGTTTCCGAAGCTCTGACGCGCGCCGAGCGCTGATCCGGCAGCGGGAAATGCCGTGATAAATTCACCGTGATGGCTTAGCAGCCGCACGCCCTACCGGCCCAACCCTTCGATCCACTGCCGCACCAGCTCCACCGCCAAGGGGTCGGCCTCCAGCGTGCCGATGTGGGGCATCTTGCCGTCCTCGCGAGTCGCCATGCGGGTCCACAGCGTCGATTTCTGCGGATCTCCCGGCGTAATCAACAACGATCCCGGCGTTCCCATGTCGCCGTGCTGCGGCTGCTCGCTCACGGCCAGCAGATCGTGCACGGGGAGGTCGGCCAGGAGCTGAATCTCCGCGTTGCCTCCGCCGCCGCGCATGTGGCAATGCGCGCAGTTGGAGTGGAGGTACGCGCGAGCGCGCTGCTCGACCGTGTGGGACTCATCGGCCGGGTCGATCAGCCGCGGAAGCTCGCCGGGGGCCTTCTCCAGTGGTTTGGCAAAAAAGCCGACCCGTTCCAGCGCAGTCAACTGGTTCTCGCCGGAGCCGTGGTCGCGGTTCATCTGCCGCGTGTTCAGCCCGAGCACGAAACCCGCCTTCTCGTTGTGGCAGACCATACAGTCCATGCGACTGGGGTAGTACCAGGTCTTGTCCTTTATGCCGGAGGCGGTGCTGACCGCATACGTCTGCGTCAGCCCCTCCTTGCCCAGTAGCTCGGCTTCGGTCTGCTCGTCGTTCCAGAGGTAGGTGTAGCCTTCCCATTGCTCGCGGCCTTCCGGTCCGGATTGCAGGACCAGCAAGCGGGTCTCCAGGCGGCGGCGGCGGCTGGACGGATCCCCTTCCTTCATGTCAATGGAAAAGGTCTTGACCAGCACCGAACCTTCCGGAAACAGCCATTTGTTGTGGTTGACGATCTCGATCCGTCCGTCGCCGGGGATGGCGATGAATCGGTCCTTCTCCGCGCCGTCGGACCATAACGGCGCATTCACGTCGTAGTCCACCAGCGCGGGATTCGGGCGGTGGTCCGGGACCGACTGAAACAACCCGGTCTCGCTCAAAAGCATGGGGAACGTCGGTCCCGTTTGCTCCATTTCTTCGGCTGGCCGCTTCTCGAGCTCATAGATCCGCCCGTCGCGATGGGTCAGCATGTAGAGCTCGCCCGTGTGGGTTTCGCCGAACGCGGCGATGTCGAGCGCCGTATCCTCGAGTTCCTGGCGCCACTCGACCTGCTTGCCGTCATAGCGCAGCGCCCAGATCTTGCCCGACTCCCAATCGGCATAGACGTAGGCGCCGTGGAGCTCCGGGAGCCGTTTCCCGCGATAGACGAATCCGCCCGTCATCGAGCGCGCCTCGGCGTGGTGATGCGCCGCCACCGGCGGCAGGATGGGGCCGGGGCCTTGCGGGCGCTCCGGCCGGAATAGCTGCGGGCCTTCCTTGATGCTCCAGCCGTAGTTGCCGCCCTTCTTGACCTGGAAGATCGACTCCCAAGCGTCCTGGCCGACCTCGCCCGCCCACAGGTCTCCGGTTTCGCGGTCAAAGCTCATTCGCCACACCTGCCGAAACCCAAAAGCGTAGATCTCGGGTCTGGCGCCGGGGATGTGCAGGAACGGGTTGTCGGGCGGGATGGCGTAGGGGCGAACGGGATGGGTGTCGTTGACGTCGATGCGCAGGATCGTCCCCATCAAGTTGCTCAAATCCTGCCCGTTCATGGCGGGGTCGTTCTGGCCGTAGCCGTCGCCGGTCCCGATGTAGAGGTAGCCGTCGGGACCGAACTTGATCGTGCCGCCGCTGTGGCCGATGGAGGGAAACTCCAGCACAATCATCTCGGAGTCAGGGTCGGCCCGGGGCGGCTCGCCGGGCTTTGCAGGCAGCGCCTGGAACCGCGAGAGCCGCGAGCGCACCGGATCGGGCCGGCGCAGGCGGGTAAAGACATAAAAATAGCGGTTGGTCTCAAAGTCGGGGTGAAATTCCAACCCGACCACCTGCCGAGGCACTTCGCGGCCATTGCGATCCTTGCCCAGCCCGTCAAGCTCCATGAAAACATCAACCCGGCTCACGTCACGGCGGTCCTCAAAGGAAATGATCCTCCCTTCCAGATTGCCCACGAACAGCCGCGTCGTCCCCGGCGCACGGGTGATGACGGCGGGAACGTCGAACTGCAAATTGGGGAAAGCCAACCGCGTCCGGTAGGGCGAGGGAGGCTCGGGAGAACCGACGACACGCGACTCATTCCACGGTATACGCTTCTCCAAAGCGGGACCGGAGAGCGCTGACGAGACCGCCAGGGCGAGGAGCAAAATGAGGCGCGGGATCACGAGGCTAGTCTTGCGCCGGGCAGGCGGCGCTGTCAATGGCGGGAACGCATTACAATGGCGGCCATGGCGACCACCCGCCGCAGCTTCCTCGCCCAACTCGGGGCCGCCGGTTTGGCTTCAGCTCAAACCAAACACCGGCTGCTGATCGACACACACCTGGAAATCTGGGACCTCGACCCGCGTTTCCCGTTCGCCCACCCCGAGCGACCCGACTTCAAGGCCAAGGACCGCGCCCCGGTCCAGAACCAGATCGAGCAGATGCGGGACTTCAACATCCGCTACGCGGTGCTCATCAATCCGCGCTACTACGGTTGGGACAACCGCTACATCTCCTACGCCCTGCACAAGCACCCCGATAAGTTCGTCGCGCACGGGTTGCTCAATCCGCTCGACCCGAAAGCCGCCGACAACCTGCGGTTCTGGGTGGAGGAGCACGGCTTCCAGGGCATGCGCTTCAGCCCGATCTACCACCCACAAGCCACTTGGCTCAATTCCAAAGAGCACTATCCGCTGTGGCGCGAGGCCGAGCGGCTGGGCGCGGTGTTCAATTACTACATCCTGCCGCAACAGATGGCGATGCTCGAGGACATGGCCGAGCGGTTCCCCGGGGTCAAGATCGTGGTCGATCACGCCGGCAAGCCGGACCTGAAGCTCGCCGACCCCTGGCCGGAGTTTCGCAAAATGTTTCGGCTCAAGAAGTTCCCACAAGTGTGGATCTCTAATTCCGAGCCGTACGAAATGTCAGAGCTCAAGGAATACCCGTACCGCGACACCTGGCCGTTTTATAAGGCGATTTATGAGGAGTTCGGCCCGGATCAATTGGTGTGGGGGACGGGCTATCCGCGTCCGCGCTGGGAGCTGCCGATGGATCTGGAGCTGGAGTTCGTGGATAAGTGGTGCGACTTCTACAGCGCCGAGGCCCGCGCAAAGCTGCTCGGCGGCAATGCGCTGAAGATCTGGAGATTTCCAGGCCAAGCGTAGGGTAGTACGCGCCGAATCGGGATAGGGGGTAGCCTCGCGGTTCCGCCCCTCCCACACCACCGGACATGCGGGTCCGCATCCGGCGGTTCGGCGGCTTGAGCGATCAATTCGAGGTCAATCTCGGAATCCCCAGCGAGTCGAACTATGCGTTGGACAGTGCGTTTGACAGCGCCGGGCTGTTCGCCGGCCGCCACGGACCGCAAGCGCTGCCTGCCGTTTGTGCAACTCCGCGAATCGCCGCCGCTTCTCCTTCCACTGCGTCCAGATCGCAGACCGCAGACCGCGTCGCTCCAACTCCCGGTCGAGCTCGTCGAGCACGATGTTCGACAACAAGGGCGACAAGGGCCCGCCCTGCGGCGTGCCTTCGTCGGTCGGACTCACCAGCCCGTTTTCCAGCACGCCCGCCGTGAGCAACCGCCGGATCAGCTTGAGCAGTCGCCTGTCGCCAACCCGCGCCGCGATCCTGGCCATCAGACGGTCGTGCCCTCAATCGATTGTGAGGGCTTGATCGAAGAACTTCTCCAGATCCACGTCCACCCCCCAGTTGCGGCCTTCGGCTAGGTAGCCTTGCGCCGCTTCCACCGCCTGCCGCCTCGACCCCCAGGTCGAGGCCCGCGTTTTGCCGTGGGCGCGTCCGACCCCGGAATGTAGAGACGAAGCCCCGATCGCATGCGGTCTTGGGCGAGCTTCCGCTCGCCCCTACAGCACTTCCACCGGGATCGACGCCTCCCCATATAACGAGCCGCCCTTCACCGTCGCCGCCGGGCGCAGCTTGCGAGTTCCGGTCCGCCGCCCGCCAAGCGAGTCTACGAGCTCAAACCGGCCCTCATCCAGCGCAAAGATCGCGATGTCGGCCTCGGCGCCCTCCTTCAAGGTTCCCAGCCCATTCAAACGGCCAAAAACCTGCGCCGGGTTGGAGGTGGAGCGCGCAATCGTCTCCTCCAGCGACAAGCCCAGGTGCAGAAACTTCGACAGCGTCGTCGCCAGGTCAAACACGGGCCCGTGGACGTTGAACTGGTGGACATCGCTCGAAATCGTGCCCGGCTTCAACCCCTGCGCCAGCGTTTTTTCAGCCGCATCAAACGAAAAGCTCCCGGCCCCATGACCGATGTCGAGATGGACGCCGTTGGAAACCGCCTCCAGCACTTCCTCGAATACCCGGCCCTCGTCGTTCAAAATGCCGCCCTCGCCGCCACGAAAGCTGTGGGTGATCACATCGCCCGGCCGCAGCATCTTCACAATCTCGGGCACGGGCGAAGCCGAGCCGCCGATGTGGACCATCAGCGGCAGCTCCACCGCTTCGGCGGCCGCGCGGGCGCGGCGCAGCGCCTCCAGGTCGTGGCCTCCGGCGATGTTGCGGGTCAGCCGGACCTTCATCCCCAGGATCACGTCGCGGTGGCGTTCAATCGTCCTCGCCGCCAGATCGACGTTCGCGTAGCGCAGATCGAGCAGCTCGCCCCAGGGGTTGGACGGCGACAGCGTCGACTGGCCGATGACGGAGATGTTGAGCAGCGCGAAGATCCGCGTGTCAGCGACGTTGATGACGTACTTGCGCAGGCCCGGAAAGGTGTTCGCGCCCGCCGAGCCGGCGTCCACGGCGGTGGT
>CAYOPA010000027.1:0-15472 GCA_964405625.1 uncultured Bryobacterales bacterium | reverse complement strand
GCTCGTCCTGCGTCTTCGGCTTGGGGCGTTTCGGAGGCGGCGGCGCCATGCGGTAGCGTGACGCCTCCTCGGCCGACTTCGGCTTCGGCTTCTCCTCATCGCCTTCGTCGTCTTCCTCCGTCTCACCTTTGGGCGCAGGCTTCTCCCGCGGCTCCGACTTGATGCCCGCCGCGCGACGCTCGTCCGTGTCGAGGCGCGAGTCCTGGGCGTCCTTGGCGCTCCCCAGCGGCGCGACGCCGTCGTACACGTGTACGTGGATGTCGATCAGCCCCGGCGTGACGATGTGCCCGGCGGCCTGAAGCACATGGCGCGCCGAGCTTTCGGGGATATTTTCGGCAATGCGGGCGACCTTGGAGCCCGACGCCGCGATGTCGCGCACGGCCGAAACGCCCTGGGCTGGGTCGATGATCCGGCCGCCCTTGATCAGCAGGTCGTATTGGGGCCGCGCGGGCGACTGCGCCCGCAACAGACCGTCGCCGGTTGCGCCGAATTGGGTGACCAGCGCCGCCCCGGCCACGGAGGTTTTTAGAAAATCGCGCCTGTGCATCGCGCGATGAGTCTATCACCTGTCGGGGTATTCCACGCTCACCAGGAACAGGCCGACGGACGGCGCCGTCGGGCCCGCGCGCCGGCGGTCGCGGGCCTCCAGAATCGGCTCGATGTCGTCTATCCCGAGGTTGCCCCGGCCGACCTCGAGGATCGTCCCGACAATATTGCGCACCATGTTGTAGAGAAAGCCCGAGCCTCGCACGCGGTAAGTGAGCTGATCTCCCTCGCGTTCCAGCCGCGAGGAATAAATCGTCCGGACGGCGGATTCGAGATAGCGGCTGTCATGCGTGGCCAGGGATAGAAAATCCCGCTCGCCCTCAAACAGCGGCGCGGCGGCGATCATGGCCGCTTCGTTCAGCCGGTAGGGCAGATGCCACACATAGCGCCGGATGAACGGCGGGCAGGCGCGCCCCCGCCAGATGCGGTACTCGTACGTCTTGGCCGTCGCGCTGTGCCTGGCGTGGAAGCTCGGCGCGACCTCCTCGGCAGCGACCGCCCGGATGGCCGGCGGCAACAGCCGGTTCAGCGCCAAGGGCAGTTTTTCGAGCGGAATCGGGTTTTCAAACGAAAACGAGGCCGTTTGCGCCAGGGCATGGACCCCGGCGTCAGTACGGCCGGAGCCCTGAATGCGGACCGGGCGGCCCTCGATGACGGCCAGCGCGGCCTCGATCTCGCCCTGGATGGTGCGTTGAGCGGGCTGGTTTTGCCAGCCCGCAAAGCCCGTTCCTTCGTAGGCGATCGTGATCTTCACGTTGCGCATGGCCGCCCGGAGCCGCCGGTTCCCCGCCGCGGGCGGGCTAGGCTTTCGGTCCGACGACCACGTGTTGCGGATCGCCGTTGGCGAAGTCGAAGACGTTGTCGATCGCCATTTGCAGTCCGGCTTCGAGCGCCTCCTTGCTGATGCCGCCGGAATGCGGAGTCAGCACCGTGTTGGGCAGCTTGGTGATCGGGTGGCCTTCGGGCAGCGGTTCCTGGGTAAACACGTCCAAGCCGGCGCCGGCGATCGACTCGCTCTCCAGCGCCTGGATCAGCGCCGCCTCGTCCACGACAGCCCCGCGCGCGGTGTTGATCAAGATCGCCGTGCGCTTCATCATGTTGAGCTCGCGCTCGCCCACGAAGTTCACGGTCTCCGGCGTCTGGCGGACGTGCAGGCTGACCACGTCGGAGCGGCGGTAGAGGTCGTCAAGCTGGACCAGCTCAATATCAAGCTCCTGGGCCAGCAGAATGTTCGCGTGGCGCGTCCAGGCGATGACCTTCATGCCGATGCCTCGCGCGATGCGGGCGACCTGCTGGCCGATCGCGCCGAGGCCGACGACGCCCAAAGTCTTGCCATGGAGCTGCGTGACGAAGCCGCGCGGCCAGCCGCCGCGGCGGGTCTTGCCGTCAATGCGGACCAGGTCGCGGGCCGTGGCCAGCATCAGCGCCAAGGTGTGCTCGGCCATCGCAATGGCGGAGACGCCCGGCGTATTCGTCACGGTCATGCCCAGCCGCGCCGCCGCGTCGAGGTCGACGTGATCCACGCCCGTGCCCCACAGCGACAAGAGCTTGACGGACTTGAGCTTCTCCAACGTTTCAGCCGGAAAGCGCACCGACGAGCGAATATTGATGACGTAAGGCGCGTCTCCGATGCGCTCCAATAGCACCTCTTCCGACGATGGCAACGACTCGTGGTAGTCGACATCGGCGCGAAACTTGAGCATCTTGTAAGCGTTGCTCGGGCCCATTACGGCAGGGTAATCATCGGGAATCGAGATTTTAATTTTGTCCATGGCTTTACCAGTTTAGTCACAGCGGCGTCCGGTTTGGAAACGCTTGTATTGGCGCCCTCGGCTACTGCCAGCGGAAGATCCGTAACGCAGCCGCAAAGCATACCACCGTCCAGGCCGTTAGCACGGCTACGGCCGTGATTTGGTCAAAAAAACCGGCGCCTTCCAAGATCATGGCGCGTAAGGCGTTGTTGAGCTGGGTCAGCGGCAACGCCTGAATCAGTGGTTGCACGGCGGCGGGGAAACGCTCGGAGCTGAAAAAGACGCCGGAGGCTATCCACATCGGCACCTGCACGGCGTTCATCAAGCCGGAAGCGGTTTCAAGCTTGGCCGTTCGGGAGCCGGTCAACAGGCTGATGGCCGAGAAGGCGCAAGCGCCGAGAAAGCAGATCGCCGCCACCGAGACGGGACTGCCCCGGAAAGGCATATCGAACACCCAGATCCCAAAAGCTACGATTACCACAACTTCCAATGCTAAAAACAGCATCCGGGCGGCCAGCAACGACAGCAGGAAATCGCTGCGCCGCATCGGCGTGGCGCTCAGCCGCTTCAGAACTTTGCGAATGCGCAAATCGACGGCCGTGTAACCCACGCCCCACATGCTGCTGCCCAAGATGTTCAGTCCCAGCAGCCCCGGAATCACCCAGTCGATGTAGCGCGATCCGGGCCGCGACTGTTCGACAACCGTCGTAGAGACGGGATCAGCGCGGCCCTCGGCCTGCTGCAACGCCCGGTCGAAGATCTCGCGCGCCAGACGGCTCTCGGGCTGTTGCGGGTCAAAGCGGTACTCGACGGCGCTACCGACGGCGCTATCAACGGCGACCACGGTGAGGTCCCAGGCGATCCCGGCGCCGGGGCGGTCCAGCGACGCGAGCTCGACCGTCTCAGCCTCAATCAGAGGCGAGCCGGCGACTTTGGCCGAAAGCCCGGCCGCCAGCTCGGGCCGCTCCGCCGCGATGCGCACGCGCACGGGCTTGAGCCCCGTGTCGGTGAACGCCACGCCCAGCCCGCCGATCAAAAACAGCGGGAACAAATAGACCCAAAAAATGACCTCCGGCTCCCGATGAAACTGCCGCAGCCGGTCGAGCAAGAGCTCGCGAAACGCCGCAAATCGCATCAGGCGCGGTCTCCATCCAGGTGGCGGCCGGTGAGCTTGAGGAACACGTCCTCCAGCGTCGCATGCCGGGTTCTGAGATCTTCGAGCGTGCGGCCCCGCGCGGCGATGGCCGCCAACAGAGACGGAATGGCGATGTGCGGGCGGTTAACCGCCAGCAGAATCCGGTCGCCATCGGCCCGCGCTTCGCAGACGTCTTCCACTTCGGCGGCCCAAACCTCCGGCGGCGGCGGGGGCGCCCCGTTGTCCAGCGCCAGCTCCAGCATGCGGTCGCCGCCGAGCTCGCCGATCAGCTCGGCCGGCGACCCCAGTGCGATCACCCGGCCCAAGTCGATGATCGCGACCCGGTCGCAGAGCTGCTCCGCCTCGTCCATATAGTGGGTAGTCAGCAGCACCGTGCGGCCCTCGGCGCGCAGCCGCCGGATCACCTCCCACAACTGTCGTCGCGCCTGAGGATCCAGCCCCGTGGTCGGCTCATCGAGAAAGAGCAGCTCGGGCTTGCCAACCAGGGCGCAGGCGATCTCCAGCCGCCGCTTCTGTCCGCCGGAGAGCGTCGCCACCCAGGCGTCGGCTTTTTCCGTCAGGCCGACCTGCTCCAGCGCCGCGGCGGGGTCGAGGCCCTTGTCAAAGAAGCTGCGGAACAGGCGCACGGTCTCCGCCGCGGAGGCTTTCTCCGGTAAACGCGTTTCCTGGAGCGAGACGCCAATGCGCAGGCGGAGCTCGCGGCCGGCGTCGCGCCAGCTTCGGCCCAGGATCTCGACCCGGCCGGAGGTGGGCTCCAGCAATCCCTCGCAGATCTCTACAGTTGTTGTTTTTCCGGCGCCGTTCGGTCCCAGCAGCCCGAAGCATTCGCCTTGCGCGACCTCAAGGTCCAATCCGTCAACCGCGCGCACGTTGGGCGGATAGACCTTCACTAGGGATTCGCACAATAGGGCGAGCGGCGGCATGGGAAACGCGGCGCAAGCGGCCGCTCCCCTTCAGTTTCGCGCAGATCGACCCGACCGGGCTCGCTTACCTGCCCAGTCGGGTCCAGGCGGGACCGCCACGCCGCTCGGTCAGGTCCTGGGCGGTCAGCCGTTCCCGCATCGGCCCATGGGCGTCGTGGTCGGACGATTGCCGCAAGTAGTGCAGCAGCTCGTGCCCGGCGACGCGCGCCAGCGCCCTACCCAATGTCAGCTCGTCGTTGGCCCGGCTGTACTCGGCGACGGCATCCACAAAGACCAGCGCCGGGGGCGACAGGCGTCCGTCGGCCTCCACTTTCACGGCGCCGAGCGCGTCGGGCGGCCGTCCGGGGACGCCCTTGGCCAGAAAGATCCGCACCGCGTCGGCGTTACGCTCGCAGTCGGCCGGGTTGATGAATTCGGCGCTGGGGAACAGCCGGATAATCTCCCGCAGCAGCTCGCCACGAGCGGCCACGCTGACTTCGGCGCGGTCTTCCAGGCAGAGCCGCAGGCTTGCGCCGCCGGCCGCAGCCGGGGCCAGAGCGGCCACGATCACCAGCGGGGCGAGAACTTGGTTCATCCATGCAGCCCTCCTTGGCCGGCGGTTGTCTTTAACAGAATCTTAATCAAATTGTCATAAATGTCAAGTTCACGCCAAGCACAGGTTTACCCACCCGCTGGCTGAAGCCGGGCGGCTCGTTACTGGAAATGGGAGCCGCCCAGGTTTACCTGGCGGGTCGGCGCGCATCGGCGCACGCCCGCCGGCTGAAGCCGGGCGGCTCGGTGGGGCGCTTACTGGGCGATCCAGCCGCCGTCGATGACAATGTCGGTGCCGGTAATAAACGCCGCGTCGTCCGAGCACAGGAATGCGGCCAGCGCGCCGATCTCCTCCACCTTCCCCCAGCGGCCCAGCGGAATCCGCTCCAGGAACATCTTGTTCTTCTCGGGATCCTCCATCAGCGGCTTGTTCATCTCCGTCGCGAACGGGCCGGGGCTGATGCCGTTGACGGTGACGCCGTCCTGGGCCAGCTCCAGCGCCAGCGCCTTGGTAAAGCCGATCAGGCCGGCCTTGGTGGTCGAATAGCCGGTGCGGTTGGGAAGAGAGATGTGCGACATGATCGATGTCATGTTCAGAATACGGCCCCACTTCTTGGCCTTCATGCCCGGCACGAAAGCGCGCGAGCACAGGAAAGGCCCGGTCAGGTTGACGCCCAGAATCTCGTTCCACTCGTCCAGGGTGAAGTCGACGATCGATTTGCGGTTGTTGATGCCCGCGTTATTGATCAGGATGTCGCAGACGCCCAGCTTGGCCTCCACCTCGGCGGCGACCCGGCTCACGGCCGCCTCGTCGGTGACGTCAGCGATGATCGCCTCGGCCTTGCCTCCGGCGGCGCGGATACCCGCGACAACCTCATCCAACAGGCCGCCGCTGCGGGCGACCAGCGCCACGGCCGCCCCGCCGGCGGCGAGCGATTCGGCCATCTGACGGCCCAGCCCCTTGCTGGCGCCGGTGACCACGGCGATGTGTCCTTCTAGTTTCTTACTCAAGGTTCCTCCTTTTGTGGACCCACGAGTATAACAACCGGGCTCGCAACAACTGGGTCGGGCGTGTCTCGGCGCGCCGTCGGACGGAGCGCAGGCGACGGCAATCCAGCTCGCCGGCGCTCGCGAAAGAATTGTTTCGACTTTTGTCGCGCGTGGCCTCAAAATCGCACTGGCTGCGCTTACATTCTAAAGGGAGCCTCAACTGGGGTTCCCCGCAAGGTAGAGCCCACTCGAACAAGGAGCACAAGTATGGCAAAACGATCTGCAAGAGCGAACAGTAGCGGTCAGCCCGGCAGCATGGCGCGTCCCGGCCGGCCGACTCACGTCATCGTCTTCCGGCGGCCGTCGGAAGGAAACATCAGCCTGCTGGCGGGCGTGATGAAGGCCAAGCAGGCAACCGGCGCCCAGATGCGCAGCGCGGTCGCCGAGCTCGAGGCGGCTGATGGGGAGCACCCCAAACCTGTGGTTTATGAGCGTCTCGGCGTCGGTCTGGCCGACTTGAGCCCCGATCAGGAGGAGAAGCTGCGCAGGTCCGATGAGGTGGCCGTGGTGGCCGCCAACGAGCTCCGCTCGATCCCGCCCATCGCCGAGCGCGCCCCCGCCGGCGCGACATCGCCGAGCGGACGATCGGTCGAGGCCCAGCCGCCCCACGGCGCGAATCCGGCCGCGACAGCCGATCCGCTGACGGCTTACCTGTTGGGCATGCGCGACGCTGCCGATCTGGCGCTGCGCTTCCGAGCTGGCGCGTCCGGACCGGCCGACGCGGTCCGGTCGGCCCCAGGGCTTCCGATTTCGGCGGGCGGCGGGGGACTGGCATGGCCGCTGGAGATGATCGGCCTCTCCGAGAGCGGACCCCGGCTGACGGGTCAGGGGGTGATCGTGGCCGTGCTCGACACCGGCATCGACCTGACCCACCCCGATTTCCAGCACCACGACCTCGGGCAAGCCGGCCGCACGGCGAGCTTCATCGCGGGCGAGACCGTGCAGGACGGCAACGGCCACGGCACGCACTGCTGCGGCGTGGTCGCCGGCGCGGCGCAGTCCGCGGGAGACGAGCGCTACTCGGTCGCGCCCGACGCCACCCTGCTGGCCGGCAAGGTGCTCAGCGACGCCGGCAGCGGCTATGACGACGGCATCATCGACGGCATCGACTGGGCGGCCGAGCAGGGCGCCCGGGTCATCTCGTTGAGCCTGGGCTCGGATCGCCGTATCGGCCGGCCCTTCGCCGCCGCGTACGAGGCGATCGCCGAGAGCCTTCTGGCGCAGGATCCCGGCGTGCTGCTGGTGGCCGCGGCCGGCAACTCCAGCTATCGTCCGTGGTGGGTCAGCCCGGTCGGCAACCCGGCCGCCTGCCCGTCGGTGCTCGCCGTCGCGGCGGTGGACCGAGATGGCGCGGTCGCCAGGTTCAGTTGCGGACAACGCGACAGCATCGGCGAGATCAACCTGGCAGCGCCCGGCGTAGCCGTCTATTCAGCGTATACCGGCGGAGGCTTTCAGATCCTCAGCGGCACCAGCATGGCCACGCCGCACGTGGCCGGCGCGGCGGCGCTCTATCTGGAGCGCGATCCGTACATGTCCGCGGCGCAACTGTGGGCCGAGATGCAGCAACGCGCCCGCTACCTCGGCTCACCGGCGGACTTCGGCGCGGGGCTGGTCCAGGTCCCCCGTTGCTGATTGATTGACCCCACCGGGTCCGTCTGTCACTCTGCGAAGGGAGCGTACCGAATATGCGGGTTCACGTGGTGTTGAAAAAGCGCGTCCGCGCCGACCCGGCCGCTAAAAAGGAAATCCTCGAACAGCTTCGGGGCTGCGGCATGGAGAACGTGAACGAGAAGCGCTTCCTGCGTTACGGCATCCTCTCCGGGGACGTATCCCCGGAGAGGATCGACGAGCTCGAAGCGACGCCGGGAGTCGAATCGGTCTCTCCCGACGAGCGCAAAAGCGCCCTTTAGCGCAGCTTCTCGGCGCCGAAGACCAAGCGCACTCCGGTGGTCAGCAGCACGTCATTCTTCTGCCGCCCCGGCACGGGATTGCTCAGGAAGCGGTCCGAGAAGGTGATGTTCCATCCCAACCACTTGAAGATGTCCGTGGTGATCGCGGTGTCGAACTGCAAGCGGAATTCGCCGGTGTCGGACATATTCGGGTAGAAGGCCAGCCGCTCGGTGATCGAGGTGCGGTCGTTGAGCCGAAACGCCAGCTCTTGGCCGCTGACGATCTCCGCCGAGCGCCGCGTGATGTTGTTCTGGAAAAACTCCTGGTTGTACGACGCGCCGCCGAAGAAGTCCAAGCTCGTGCGCTCGCTTCGAATGGCTCGATAGCCCATGCCGCCGCCGAGCACGTTGCGCAGATCGAGCGATTGGAACTCGTCAAACTCCAGATCAACGAACCCGAAGGAAAACAACTTGTCGGAGACGTTAAGCTCATAGCGGCTACCGCCACGGATGGCATTGGCGGTGACCACGCTGCCAACCTCCGCGCCCTGTAGGTCGGCTTTGGCGAAGACCGAAGTGAAGTAGAGCTTGATCGTGTCGCGCTGTGTGGCGCGCGTGGCCCCGGCGGCGTTGGTAAACGAGCTGGTCTGGGCGTTGCCGGCTGTCATCGCCAGGCCGGTGTCGAAGAAGCCGCGCCAGAAGTCCGTGAGCCTCGGGTTGCGCAGCCGTTCGATCGACGCCAGGTAGGCCTGCTCGGCTTCTTCATTGCGAATGACGGCGACTTCCGAGAGGGGCAGCTCGACCTCGCCGGAGCTGGGTGTGGTCACCTGTAGCTTGTCGGCTTCCGTCGTAACCGGGCCAACGAGCGTCTGCCCGGCGCCGGACGTGACGTAGAGCTTATCGGGCGCTTCGACAGCCGCTACAGCGCTCCACTCGATCTCGACTTCCCCGAGGAACTCGGTCTTCATCTTCAGCGTTTTTTCGTTGGACTCAATGATCGAGCCGGATACGCGGTCGCCGTTGCTGAGCGTTACGATGTCGGCCGCCAGCGGCGCGGCGACCGCCAGCATGAGCGCGCCCATGGCGGCGCGCAGATAGTTTGGGAAGCGCATGAGACTGACTCCTTCTCGGACCATAACTGATGGATATCAGGCGATCGTTCCCTTGCCAAAGCGAACGGATTCGGGCCTAATCCCCTATCCTAACGCATGTTTAAGTAGGAGCAGAGCCATAGTCGCCAGATAGCCAAGCAGCGCCTGGTATTCACGGTTGCGCCGGTAGAGCGCAAGTTGGAAGGGGCGCCCGTCCCGATAGCGGGGCGCCAGCGCCGGCCACAGGCGAGGAACGCGCCGGCGGTACTCGTCATAACCGGGCAGGATCGTGGCTAGATGCCTCTCCTCCTCGCCCACCACCGGCAGGTAGAACAGCACGAAGAAAACGATCAGCGCCAGCCCGATGGCGACCTGCGCGCCCGCCATCGCAAAGCCGACGCCGGTGAGCAGGGTGCCCACGTAGAGCGGATTGCGGACGTGCGCGTACGGGCCGGAAGTGGCCAGTTGCTGGTTCTTCGCCAGGTGCCCGGCCGCCCACGCCCGGATCGCCACGCCCAGCGCTCCAACCGCGCCGCCCGCGGCCAAGGACGCCGCCGTCGGCGTGGCTAACCACAAAAACGCCGCCACAACGACAAACCCCGCCGGAACGCGGGTGCGGGCGGCCATCTCGGCGTACTTCTTGGGGAACTCCATGGTCAAGCCGCGGTCTAGAACAACCGCTCCTGAGGACGCAGCGTGCCGAAAGAGCCGATGTTGGCGATCGACAAGCTGACGCGGATATCGTTGCGCACCTGGCCGAGCGAGAAGCGCCGGTACTCCACCCCAAAGCCGCAGCAGTCGGTGTTGTAGCTCACCTGCGAACCGGTGTAGATAAACGTCGCTCGGCGGTAGTCGTAGATGTTATTCAATGCCACGTTCCAGCCGCGGCGGTTGAAGTCGCCGAGGCCCACCAGCATCGTGATCTGGTTCGACGGCGGCGTCAGCGTGGTCGGCGCGCGGACGGCGTTGTGGCCGATGGCGGTGCGAATCAGCGATGTGGCTTGGTAGTCCACCGTTGCGCTTGAGTTGACGATCTTGTCCCGCAGCGGGTCGTAATCCATGCGCCACTCCAGGCCCATCTTCCCGGTAGGGTTGCCGCGCAGGGCGGTCACCACGGGCGAAAAGTCGCGGGTATGGTCAAAGAAAGCAAATGCCGTCAAATCAAGCTGTGACGACAGCACGTTGCGGCGACCGGGAGCGATCGCGCCGCCGAGCTCCGGATCCAGGTAGCGTCGCTGCCAGACCTCCAGCGAGACAATCTCGCGTGTTCGGCCATCGGCGGCGCTCTTGGAGAACAGCCGCTGGGTGAGCGAGATGTCGACCTCGTTGGTGTTGTTGATCGTGTCGCGGTCGTCAAAGCGCAACACCGCGTCGAAATCGTCGATGCCGGTGCGGTAGCGGTAGCGCACCCGCGGCTCGATCACGTGTTTGACCTTGGCGCCCATCCAGGCCGGCGGCTTGTTGTAGATCCGCTGCAACGCCGGCGGGGCCAGGTCGACGCCCACTTCGGCCGAGGCGCGGTATAGATTCGTCCCGACGATGCTGTTGGCTTCGCGCTGCTGGCCGTAGCCGGTGATCCGTCCGCCCAGCGTGGGCGTCAGGTTCCAGCCTTTCCAGTCCAAATTGGTCGTCACACGCGGGAAGAAGTCGCCGCGCTGCACATAGCGGCGCGTCTGAAACGCCGGCTGCGAGCGGCTCACCAAGTCAAAGGCGCTGTCGAGCGAGAAATACAGCGGCAGCGGCCCCTTCGCAAACTGGTGGTCGGCGCTGTTGAATTCGACGTTTGGCAGCTTGCGGATGACCACCGTGTCGCCGCGCTGGGTGCTCTGGAAGTTCTCGTCGCGCAGCAACGAGGAGTTGATCGAGAACGACGAGAAATTCTTACTCACGAAGCCGATCGAGCGGATCTGCGAAAAAACCGCTTCCTCGAAGGTCTGCGTGAACGCTTGCCGAAACTCCAGCGAGCTCAAGTAGCGAATATCGGCGACGCCGCGAAAGCCGCCCGGCAGCTTGGAGACGCCACGCATCGTGAACGACTGCCCGCCCTGCTTGAGCCGATCGCCGCTGTCGAGCCGGAGGCCGCGGTCCTTCACACCGAAGAAATCGGCGTCAAAGCTGGAGCTCTTCGTCGGCCGCCCTCGAAATGAGGCCTGCGTGGCCAACCCCCGCGAGGTGAACAGGGTGCTCGAAACCGTCGCGTCATAGCTGCGATTGATCGCCCAATAGTACGATCCGCCAAGCACCATGCCGAACCGCGTGCTGGTGCCGATGTTGGGCGTTAGAAAGCCGCTGCGGCGCGGAACGCGTTCGAGCGATTTCTTGAAGATCGGCAGGTAAAGCAGCGGCGCGCCCTTGAGCCGGAACAGGCCCCGGTGAATCGTGGCGTATTCGCCGGGCGCGATCTTCGTTTTGGGCGACCGCATCGTCCACCAGGGGCGCTCGGGATCGCAGTTGGTGACCAAGCCGTTGAGCACCACGTAGTTCTCAGCCGTCTTGTGGATCACCGGGGCGTCGATGTAGAACGGATTGTCCGTGGTGAGCATGCGCGGGGCCGCCTGCGTGGCGGCGCTGACCGTGCCGTGGGCGTCGTAGAACGTGCCTGTTTCGGTGCGCAGGTTGTAGGCGATCTTGGAGGCGTAGAGCTCCTCCTTGCCGTTGAGGTTGCGGTAGCGGACGTTACCGCGGGCTTCGAGCTCGCCGCTGTCGTCGTCGTAATCCACCTCGTCGGCCGTCATCAAGATGGCGCCGGTGCGGATCTCCACATCCCCCCGCAAACGGCTGACCGAGCCCTGGTTTTCCTGGGTGCGGGCGTAGAACCGCGTCCCGCCCTGCTCGGCGTCATCGGCGGCGAACGCCGTGGGCGCGAGCAGGCCGAAGCTTGCCAGCAGCAGCGTGAGTCTCAAATACACGTTACGCGCCAAGGCTCCCAAACGGCGCAGGGATGCCGAGCTTTAAGGGTACGCTTTCAGACGGGCCGGACGCGACGGCGCCGCGCAAACGCTGCCCCCGCGACGATCCCGTGAAACAGTACCGCCCGTGCCGCGCTCTACCTGCCAGAGGTGCTTATGAACAAAGATCACGTCAAAGGCAAAGCGAAAGAGATGGAAGGAACCGTCCAGAAGAAGTGGGGCGAGGCAACCGATGCCCCCAAGGACAAGGTCAAGGGAACCTTGAAGGAAGTGCAGGGCAAGGCCCAACAGGTCAAAGGCGACATCAAGGACGCCGTCAAGTCGAAAGACTGAGCGGCCTGGATGGATCAAAGATATCGTTTACAAGGCCCGCGCTCGGCGCGGGCCTTGTTGTTGTGCGCCGAGCATGTCCGGCGCAAGGAGATAGCCCCGGGCGTGAGCCCGGGGTCGGTAGGGGTCACAACGGCCTTGTTCCCCCTGGGCTCAGGGGCTGCAAAGAGAACGGGTAGGCCAAGCCCTGAGCCGGAAGAGCAGGCGGAGCCGTTTGCGCTCTGCGGTCGATCGTAAACGCAAGTAAGGAAGAGGGCGTCGCGACGGATACAAACCCGGCCCTTGCGGGCCGGGCTAGCAAAATGCCGCCCTCCGGGCTTGAATACGCTCCCGCTGCGCGGATCGCTGAATTCGTATTGCAGCCCTCACGCCAAGAGCTGCGAGACCAGCTCGCCGCCCACGTCCGTCAGCCGGAAATCCCGGCCCCGGAACTTGAACGTTAGCTTCTCGTGGTGGATGCCCAGCAGGTGCAGAATCGTCGCCTGAACATCGTGAATATGCACCGGCTTGCCCACCGGCGAAAAGCCGATCTCGTCGGTCTCGCCAACGGACTGGCCCGACTTCGTGCCGCCGCCGGCGAACCACATCGTAAAGGCGTCGATATGGTGGTTGCGGCCGAGGGTGTCGCGCTGCTCGCCCATCGGCGTGCGGCCGAACTCGCCGCCCCAAACCACCAGCGTCTCGTCCAACAAACCGCGCTGTTTGAGGTCCTTGATCAGCGCCCCGCACGCCTGATCGCACGACAGGCAGACCTCGTCGAGGTCCGAGTCCAGGCTTTCGCCCGGCCCGCCGTGGTGGTCCCAGCTCGAATGGTAGAGCTGCACGAAGCGCACTCCGCGCTCCACCAGCCGCCGAGCCAGCAGGCAGTTGTTGGCGAATGACTTGGCGCCCGGCTCGGCGCCGTACATCTCCAGCGTCTCCTTGCTCTCGGTCGAAAAATCGATCAGCTCCGGGCCGCTGGTCTGCATCCGGTGCGCCATCTCGTAGGCCGCGATCCGCGTCTCAATCTCCGGGTCGCCGTACTTCTCCAGGTTGAGCCGATTCAGATCCAGCACCGCGTCGATCGTCTCGGCCTGGGCCTTCGAGTCAAAACCCTTCGGCGTCTCCATGTTCAAGATCGGCGCGCCGCCGCCCAGGAACGGCACGCCCTGGTGGGCCGTGGGCAGAAAGCCCGCCGCCCAGTTCAACGCTCCGCCGCGCGGACCGCGCGGACCCGATTGCAGTACCACGAAGCTCGGCAGATCCTTGGACTCGCTGCCGATGCCATAGCTCACCCAGGCGCCCATGCTCGGCCGCCCGAAAATCGGCGAGCCGGTGTTCATCATGATTTTCGCCGGCGCGTGGTTGAAGTTCTCGGTGTGGACCGAGCGCACGAACGCCAGATCGTCCACGACCTGCGCGGTGTACGGCATGCACTCCGACACCCACTGTCCCGATTGGCCATACTGCTGGAACTTGCGCCGCGTCCCCAGCAGCTTCGGAGCCGACTTGCTGAACGAGTCCATGAAGGCGAAGCGCTTGCCTTCCATCAGCGAGGGAGGAATCGGCTTGCCGCTGAGCTTCTGAAGCTCCGGCTTGGGATCCCACAGCTCAAACTGGCTCGGCGCGCCGGCCATGAACAGATAGATGATGTTTTTCGCCCGCGCCTGATGGCGGAACCCCTCTGGCGAATCCACTGGGGCGGAAAAAACCCGGTCGCCGACAAACAACGAAGCCAGCGCGGCCTTTCCCACGCCAACGCCGCAACGCTCAAAGAGCTGGCGGCGCGTGACTTGGTGCAGCAATTTTTTGTTGAGATCCATGGCGCCTCTCCTTTACTGCCTCGTCACAAACTCGTCCAGGTTGAGCAACACCCGCGAGGCGGCCGTCCAGGCGGCCTCCTCGGCGGTCTGGCCGCCCAGCGCCTCACGCGCCTCGGCGCTGCTGGCGAAGCGGTCGCGCATCGACGCCAGGTAGTCCGCCATACGTTGCCGCTCCTCGGGCCGCGGCGGCCGGGATAGGCAGGCTTCGAAAGCAAGCTCAATGCGGTCCTCGCGGCTCTGCTCGGCGTCGAGAATGCGCCGGGCCAGGGCGGTCGAAAGCTCCGTCTGGGTCTGGTCATTGAGCAATGTCAAGGCTTGCAGCGGCGTGTTGGAGCGATTGCGGCGGCTGACCGCCTCCTGGGCGTTGGGCGCGTCAAACAGCGCCAAAGCCGGGTGCGGCGCCGAGCGCCAGAAGAAGGTGTACATCCCGCGGCGGTAGCGGTCCGGCCCTTCGTCGGCTTTCCACTGGCGATCGACCTGCGTAAACTGCCCGGCGCCTGCCGGCTGCGGCGGGAAAACGCTCGGCCCGCCAATCTTGGCGGTCAACAAGCCCGACGCCGCCAGCGAGGAGTCGCGAATGATCTCCGCTTCCAGCCGCGTGCGGTTCTGGCGCGCCAGCAGACGGTTGCTGGGGTCAACCTTGGCCGCATCGGGACGCGCCGCCGAGGACTGCCGGTAGGTCGCCGAGGTCGCCATCAGCCGGTGCATCTGCTTCATGCTCCAGTCCCGGCGCATGAATTCCGAAGCCAGCCAGTCCAGCAGCTCCGGATGGCTAGGCAGCGTCCCCTGCGAGCCGAAGTCGCCCTCGGTCTCCACAAGGCCCAGGCCGAAATAGCGCTGCCAGAAGCGGTTCATCGTCACGCGCGGCGTCAGCGGATTTTCTTCGGACACCAGCCAGCGCGCCAAATCCAGCCGCGTCGCGTTTTCCGGCATCGGCGGCAACACGGACAGCCCGCCGGGCCGCACCGGATCGCCGGGACGCGTGAAGTCGCCCTGGATCAAGATGCGGGCCGGCCGCGGCTCCGGCAGGTCCCGCATGACGAGCGTGCTTTCAATCGTGGGGAACTGCGAGCGCAGGCTGCGAATGCCATCCTCACGGGCCTTCCAGCCCGGATCGCGGGCGGAGAAGAAGCGCGACACCGTGCCCCGATCGACCGTCGAGCGGTCTTGCAAAGACGTCGCCAGCACGGCTCGAACGCGCTCTTCCAACTCCACGTCCTCTCCGGTGGCGAAGCGATCAAACTCCTTCTCCAGCTCCTTTTGGTAGCTCAGCAGCTCATCCTGCAAGACGTTGATCTGGTGTTGAAGCGCCGCGCGTCGCTCGAAATCGGCGGGCTCGGCAAACTCCAGCAACGGCTGCATCGTGCGATCCGGCCCCTCCCCGTCGGGAATATCGCCGCCAAGCTCGGCCACGTTATTGAAAAACGCGTACATCTGGTAGAACTCGCGTTGGGCGATCGGGTCGAACTTGTGGTCGTGGCAGCGCGCGCAACC
>CAYOPA010000026.1:0-22656 GCA_964405625.1 uncultured Bryobacterales bacterium | reverse complement strand
CAGCGAACGGCGAACAGTGTCTTAACTGGTTGTCTCAGCCCAGGGGGCAGGCGCACAGGATGGAGATGGAACTGCGGCCTGAGCTTGTCCTACCCGCTCTGATACGCACCACCGAGCACGGGGCCTAATCCTAGGTCTTAGTCGCACTGGTTCCGCCTACTCCTGTGCCGGAGCTAGATGGGAGAAGAGTACTTCAAATCCGCGGCTCCCAGACGTGTGTCAGAACTGTTCCAGAACACTCCCTGAATGGGCCAAAAGGGGTTGTCTTCTCGGCGAAAGCAGACTCCCTCACTCCGTGCAAACGATTGGAAAATCTGGACTTCTGTCGACCGGCTGAAATCCTGGGCGGTTCTTATGAGTCCGCAGCTCTAACCGCTAAGCTAACAGGCCGCTCCGTGGCGTCGGGGGGTGGCGGGCGAGAGCCCCAATCGTCTCGGCCGCCCGCTGGGCGGCGCCAGGCGGTCCGCCGCCGCGAGGTAACGATCGGCCGCGCCGCGGCGTCATCGCTCTATGTCAAACAAAGCGATCGTTCTGTGCATCGCCCTTGCGCTCGTCCTGCCGCCGTCCACACCGTCACAGTCGCGCGACATGCAATTCTGCGCGGGCCAGGGCGAGTGCCCCGGTAAGAGCGTGATCGTGAAAAGTTATCGCATGCTGCACCAGAGCGGCGCCCGACCGCGCTGGGCCCCCGACGGCAGCACGCTGGTTTTTGATCGAGTCAACCCCGACGGCTTCTTCGACGTCTATCTTTCCCAACCCGACGGGACGATCGTCCGTTCCCTGACCGAGGGACGGTCCGGCATTGGCCAGCGCAGCAACGGCAACGCCATCTTCCATCCGTCCGGTCAGTGGATCGTGTTCGTCTCAGAGGCGGAAGAGCATTTCCTCGAGGACATCCCGTCGATCGGAGACCCCGGCATCGGCCTCAATTCCAATCTCTGGGCGACTGATCTCAACGGATCGCAGTTCCATCGGCTCACCGACATCCCGATTAAGAGCAGTTTGCTCGACCCCACCCCCGTCTTCGCCACTGTGAACCCGAATTTTGCCCCCGACGGCTCCCGGCTGGTCTGGACGGAGCGACACGCCGCCGGCGGCAATCACAACTGGGGCAGGTGGCGGTTAAAAATTGCGGAGTTCGCCGGGGCCGCCGGCCCCGTCCGTTTGAGTGGGGAACGCGTGCTGCTGCCGCCGGGCGCCGGCAACTACGTGACCTCGATGGGCTTCTTCGACTCGAACTCGCTGCTGGTCGTCGGAAACCTGGACGGACAGCACGAATTCGGCATGGATCACTACTCGTACAATCTGACGCAAGGAACATGGCGGAACTACCAGCAGACCCCCCAACATTGGGAGGAGGGCGCCTGCATCTCCCCAAACCGCGAATTCTTCGTCTACATGAGCGATGTTACATCGACGTTTCCGCTCGACTTCAACGACGCCGATTGGGCGGGCCAGCCGCAGGAGCGGGAATACTGGCTGATGCGTTCGGACCACACGGGCCAGCCAGTGCAATTGACCCACCTCAACGACGCCGGAGCGCCCGAACACCTCGGCCACCGGGTCATCGTGGCAGCCTGCGACTTCAGCCCCGACGGACGATTCATCGCCGGAACGCTAGGCGTCGACTTCAGCAGCGGCAACCGGGTCGACATGATGCTGAAAACGTTCCTGATCGAAATGGCGGACCCGTCCGTGTTCGCCGCCGGCGAGCCGGTTCTCAGCGAAGGGGCGGTGGTGAGCGCGGCTAGCTTCACGCCGGGCCTCGCTTCGGGCGGCTGGACATCGATCTTCGGATCGAATCTGGCCTCCTCGACCCGGCAATGGTCGGCGGCCGATTTCCAAGACGGCCGGTTGCCCACCGAGCTCGACGGCGTCTCGGTGACGATCAACGGCCGACCGGCGCCGGTGTCCTTCATCAGTCCCCGCCAGCTCAACGTCTTAGCGCCCACCGACCCGGCAACCGGTCCGGTCCAGGTGGAGGTTCGCAACGCCTCAGGCCAGGTCGTTTCGGCGACCGTCGAGAAAAGGGCGGTGCAGCCGGCCTTCTTCCGGTTCACGCAGCGCGGAGGCCGCTACGCCGCCGCCGTGCATCCCGACGGCGTGCTGCTGGGGCCGACGGGTCTGATTCCGGGCGCCGCCTTCCGGGCGGCGCGTCCCGGAGACATCGTGTTGCTATTCGGCACAGGGTTCGGTCCGACCGATCCCGAGGCGCCAACGGACATTCTGCCGGAGGGACCGGCTGAGCTCGCGGCCACCGTATCGGTGCGCGTTGACGGGATGGAGGCCGATGTGGATTTCGCCGGACTGGTCGCGCCGGGACTCTACCAGTTCAATGTCGTCGTGCCGAACGCCGCTGCCGGAGACCGCGTCGTCACCGCGACAGTAGCCGGCGTCTCGACCGGGACGGAGGCGTTGATCGCCATCCAGTAGCGGATCCGACGGCGGTCCTGGTTACTCGATGTAACCCAAGTCGCGCAGCTTTTTGGTCAGCACTTCCTCTTCGTCCGGGGTCATCGAGGGCCCTTCCGGGACCTGCGACTTTTCGCTGGGCTCTTCGGCGGGGGCGTTCTCGCCCCCGGTGGGCGCTTCTTTATCGGATTCGAGATGGCTCATGGCGTTCTACTCAATCTTAACGCTCGCGGAAGGTTCGAGGCGACGTCGGCCGGCCGGTTTGCCGGCCGAGCACGAACGGGTGACAGCGACGCTTCCGTGGGCGTAATGTAGAATGGGTGGTCCGGCGAAGCGGAGCTTTCGTGCGAAAGCTCCGCTTCTGGCGCTCGCGCATGTCACCCAAACCGGTTCTCGTCACCGGCGCTTCCTCGGGTATCGGGCTGGAGACGGCCGTGGTGCTCGCCGAAGCCGGCTACAAAGTCTACGCGGGCGTGCGCGACCTCTCCCGGAGCGACGCGCTCTCCCGGGAGGTCTCCAGCCGTGGCGCGGCGCTCCAAGTCGTCCAACTCGACACAACCGACAACGATAGCGTTCGAGAGGCTGTCGCGTTCGCCGTCCGTGACTCGGGCGGGCTCTACGGAGTCGTCAACAACGCCGGCGTTATTCTCCGCGGCTACTTCGAAGATATCGACGAGGACGAGATTCGCGGCGTCTTCGACACGAATTTGTTCGGCGCGATAGCGGTGACGCGCGCCGCCCTTCCCCATCTGCGCGAGGCTGGCGCGGGACGGATTGTCCTGATGAGCTCGACCGGCGGCCGGCTGGCTTCGCCTGGCAATGTCGCCTACTGCGCCAGCAAGTTTGCCTTGGAAGGCTTCGGCGAGTGCTTGCGGCAGGAGGTCGAGCCGTTCGGCGTCTACGTCAGTCTGGTCGAGCCCGGCTTCGTCAAAACGGAGCTCTTCGGCCGCAACCGCAACGCCGGCCGACGCGCGGACGATCCGGGCAGCCCCTATGCCCGCGCCTTCCGCCGACTGGAGGCGCTCACCGACCGCGAAGTTCGGGCGGCGGTCATCTCGCCGGCCACGGTCGCTGCCGTTGTTGCCGACATCTTCCGTTGCCGCCGGCCGAAGTTGCGCTATGTTGTCGGACAGCGCGCCAAGCTGCTCTTCGCGTTGCGGCGGTACCTGCCCGGCGAAACCTTCGACCGGATCTGGATGCGCGAGCTATCGCGCCGGCTTGCGGCCGGGCCCGAATCGGAGGGCGTGTGAGGGTTCTCTTCACGGTCTGGTCGTTCCCTGGCCACATCAACCCTACGATGGCGATCGCCCATGCGTTGCGGGCGCGAGGTCACCAAGTCGCCTTTTCGACAGGGCGGCGCGCGAGCGAGCTGGTGGAACGGCAAGGCATGACCTGCTTGCCGTTCCAGCGGGTCGATGAGGACCGGGTCTATGAGGCGGCGTTCTCGTCTCGAAGCCGGTCCCTTCTGACGCGGGCCGGCGTGCTTCGCAAATGGCTCGTGGAAACCTTACCGGACCAAATCCGCGATCAGCAGGCGGCGCTCGACGCCTGGCAGCCCGACGCCGTCGTGTGCGACGTCACGATGTGGGGCCCGCCGCTATTCCTGCGGGAGCTGCGGCAGGCTCCGGTCGCGATCTGTTCGTTCGCGCCGGGCTGCATGATCCCCAGTCCGGAGGTTCCTCCTTGGGGCTTGGGTCTACCCTCGCCCCGCAGCCGGCGGGCCCGCTGGCTGAATCGGGCGGTGAGCTTGCTGACCGATCTGCGCGTCGCCGGTCTTCGCCGGGAGGTGAACCGCCTGCGCCGGAAATTCGCGCTGGCGCCGCTGCGGGAGCCGGTCCACGCCCACCTTGGCGACGTACCCCTCTATCTCGTGCCTAGTATTCGCGAGCTCGACTATGGCCGGCGCGACACGCCACCGTCGGTTCACTACATCGGCTCGCTCGTCTGGAACGCATCCTCCGCGGACGCGGACGCGCCGGAGTGGTTCGAGGCCTTGCCTTCGGACAAACCTTGGGTCCACGTCACCGAAGGGACGATGCACACCTACAAGCCCTTCTTGCTTCAGGCGGCGGCGGAAGGTTTGCGCAGTCTTCCCATCGAGGTCGTCATGACCACCGGCCGCCGCGACCGGGATCCGGAGCAGCTCGGCTTCCGCGACCTGGCTTCGAATATCCATGTGCGGAGCTGGGCGCCGCACCGGCTACTGTTCGAAAAGACCGACGTGGTAGTAACCACCGGGGGTGCGGGCACGATCCTGACCGCGCTGGAAGCAGGAATTCCGCTCGTGATCGTGCCGACCGAGTGGGATAAGCCCGACAATGCGCAACGGGTTGTCGAAGCCGGAGCGGCGATTCGCATGGCGCCGGCGCGCTGCACTCCGAAACGCTTGCGCGAGGCCGTTGCCGCGGCGTTACATGATCCCGCCTATCGGCGGCAGGCCCGCCGCCTGGGCGATATCCTGAAGAAACGTAACGGGCCGGTTCGGGCGGCGCAGTTGATTGAAGCGCACTTCGGCAACGCGGGGCGCCCAGCCGCGATGGCGTTGGCGGACGAGAACTGATGGAAACGGCGGCCTGCAACATCTGCGGTGGTACGGAGTTTGCGCTGCTCCACGAGTTTGACCTCCCGGGGGTCGACGAGCCGGCCCGGCTCGTCCGCTGCCGGAATTGTGACCTGGTTTTCTTGAGCCCGCGGCCGTCGAGAGACGAGATCGGCTCCTTCTATCCGAAAAACTACCAGGAAGATATGTTGCGAATTCTGGCCAAGGCCAATGCCAGTCCGTTGATGCGCTTCGGCTTCGACATGATCCGGAAGCGTCGGACGCCCATGACGGCCGCGCCGGGCAGGGTTCTCGACATCGGTTGCTCGAACGGCGCGCTGCTTGCGGCCCTCCGCGATCGGGGTTGGCAGGTCGAGGGCATCGAAATGGACGAAGCGGCCGCGCGCTACGCCCGCGAGACTCGCGGCTTGAAGGTGACCCAGGGAAGCGCCGAGGACGCACTGCCCGAAATGCCGTCGGACGCCTTCGACGCGGTCACCATGTGGCACTTGCTGGAACATTTGCACGACCCCGTCGGCGCACTTGAGCAGGTGCGGCGAATTCTCAAGCCCGGCGGAATGTTGATGCTCGAGGTTCCAGACTACAGCTCGCCGCCGGCGTCCTGGTTCGACGTCTGTTGGTTTCCGCTCGACATCCCCCGGCACCTTTACCACTTCACACGGCCGACCTTGAACAAGGCGCTCGCACGAGCGGGCCTGAGATTGGTCGACACTTCCGGAATCCCTTCGCCCGAAGCGCTCGTTTGGAGCCTCGCCGCGAAACGCCAGGGCCGGCCGATCGACTTCAACCGGGGCGACAGCCTCGGCTTTAGTCCGGTGCTGATGGCGTTGTACTATCCTTTGAGTTGGGCAATGGCCCGGATCGGCAAGAGCGATCACATGGGAGCCGTCGCGGTACGTCCCGCTTAGCGCCCCCGCGGCGACCGGCCGAATCGGCGAAACACTCGATGAAGAAGAAACCGAACATTCTGCTCGTGAGCGTGGACTCTCTGCGGGCCAGCCGGCTGAGTTGTTACGGCTATCGCCATCCCACAAGCCCGTTTGCGGACAAGCTGGCCTCGGAGGGGGTCTTGGCCGAACGACTGTTTTGCCCCGGATTGCCGACCTACCCGTCCTATACGACGCTCTACACTTCGCAGCATCCGCTAACGCACGGCATCCTGGCGCACGGCAGCAACGCCAAGCTCGACCGCAACGCGCCGTTCCTGCCCAGCGTGCTGTTGGACGCCGGCTACACGACTTGCGCGGTCGACAACCTCATGCACGGCCGGATTTGGTTCGGCCGCGGGTACGAATACTATGTCGACCCGAGCGTGCGGCTCTCCATGCTGACGATGAACGTTACTTGCGACGAGCTCAACCGCCGCGCCATCCCCTGGATTCAGCACCACAAAGACGAGCCGTTCTTCCTGTTCATTCACTACTGGGATCCGCACTGGCCGTTCATGCCGCCGCGTGAGTACCAGGGCCTGTTCTACGAGGGTGCGAACCCCACTGACCCGTCCAATAAGGCCTTGGAGCCTTTTTGGGCGCATCCGCTCGGCGCGGTCGCCCGGGAGACTTGGTTGCGCACGCCGCGCGGTCCAATCACCGATCCCGACTACGTTTCAGCGCTCTACGACCAGGAGATCCGCTACCTCGACGACGGACTTTCCCGCTTGATCTCCGCCTTGGACGAAGCCGGCCTGGCCGAGGATACGCTGGTCCTGTTCACCGGCGATCACGGCGAAAGCCTCACCGAGCATGGCATCTATTTCGACCATCACGGGCTGTACGATTGCACTCTGCACGTGCCGTTCGTCGCTCGTTGGCCGGGACGGCTGCCGGCGGGCGCACGCATCTCCCCAATGGTGCAGGTCAGCGACATCGCCCCGACGATTCTGGAGGCCGCCGGTATCGCCGCGCCGGCAGCGATGGAGGGCCGCAGTTTTTGGAAGTCGCTCACTGGCGAAGCCGGCCCCGGCGATGCGAGCGGCGGAGGGCACGACCGCGTTGTCAGCGTGGAGAATACGTGGCAGTCGAGTTGGAGCCTGCGGACGGAAACCCACAAGCTGATCCTCTCCCGCGATCCCGACGAGAGCCGCCGCCCGCGGCTCGAGCTCTACGATCTTAAAGTCGACCCTGACGAGCGGCGGAACCTGGCGGGGGAGCAGCCCGAGTTGGCCGCTGCCCTGAACGCGG
Organism: uncultured Bryobacterales bacterium; assembly: GCA_964405625.1. Classification (GTDB taxonomy): domain Bacteria; phylum Acidobacteriota; class Terriglobia; order Bryobacterales; family UBA6623; genus RI-231. Next base: position 15,504 of record CAYOPA010000026.1, on the reverse strand, counting down.
AGCTGGAGGCCTGGATCGCCGGACGGCTGAAGGCCTTGGGCAAGGACTCCGACCCGTTGCAGACAATGGGGCCGAGCATGAAAACGACGCTGGCGGCCGGCGTCGCATGAACCGGCGAAAGCCCGCCGGCTGGAGATTGCAATGGAACAACCCGACACGCGCGCTCGCATCGATTCGTACTTGCAAGCCTTCTCGGAGCGGGACTTAGCCGCTTGCGTGGACGCCTTCGCTCCCGACGCGAGCCTGGAGTGGTTAATGGGCGTCTATCGCGGCCGCGACTCGATCGAGGAGTGGCACAAGGACCGCTTCGGCGCCGACCTGAAGATTCTCCGTGTGGAATCGGTGTCGATCGAGGGCTCCGGCGCTACGATCGAAGTCGTCGTCAGCTCGAAGCGGCTCGCGGCATGGCGGTTGCCGTCGCTCAGCGGAAAGGTAACGGTCGAGCTGAAGGACGGCAAGATCCAGCACTCCAAGTTCGCGGCGAAATCCATTAATCCACAGCAGGATTGGAGCTAAGAGCGCGAAGCCGCCGCTCGATCGGCGACCCGCTCAATCGCGTCTCGACCGGCCGAAGGTATTGCGCTTTGCGCCAACCTCCGGCGGCTTCGGTCGCCTTCCGCGCCTGTCATGGAGTCGGAACTGAGCGCCGCTGTTGAACTGGGTGGCCGGCCGGCAACTCGGCGGCGTTGAGCAGACGCCGCGGAAGACCGATCGTATCGGCCTAATAATACGCGAATTGCCGGATTCCATGCTCCTGTTATCGTTTATCGTCATATCGGCATACAGCCGAACAGGCGGCATTCTAATTGAAATAAACCGGCACGGGGGCTACTGCTCCGCCCGGAGTTTGTGGTAACCTCGCATTGTCGGAGAAAGTGCCGAGGACTTCAGGCGCTCCGAGAGTGGCTGGGGAAGATCGAACCATGTCTTGGAATCTTTGTTCGTATGTAGGCGCGCTTCTTTTGTCGACCGGGGCCTTCGTTCCGGCGGCGGCAATCACCATCGGCTTCGACCCTTCAGCGGGATCGGCGGCTGTCGGCCAGCCTTATACGGTCAGCATTGTTGTTTCGGGCCTGGGCGACGGCAGCGCCCCTTCGATCAGCGGCTTCGACATGGACGTGCTCTACGATCCAGCCATCCTGAGCGTGAACCAAGTCCTGTTCGGCGATCCGGTTCTCGGCGATCAGTTGGATTTGCTGGGTTTTGGGAGCCTTGCCTTCGACACGGACTTCGGCGGCGGAGTCTGGAATCTGTTCGCGTTGTCGTTTGACGACGAGAACACACTGGATACGCTCCAGGCCCCTAACTTCGTTCTCGCCCAGATCGAATTCCTAACGATCGCCATGGGCGTTTCCCCTCTCGAACTTTCGGTTTTTGAGATTAGCGATTCCTTGGGCGGTTCCTTGCTGACGAGCGTGCAGACGCCGGGCGGATCCGTGGCCGCGGTTCCCGAACCTGGCACAACGGCGCTGCTCGGTTTGGGGCTGGTCGCATTGGCCGGCTTACGCGCGCGCCGATCGAGAATCAGTCGCGCTTGAGCGGCCTTCCGGTTCGTCGTCAGGACTTCCCGCGCTGGACCAAGCCCTCCAACAGGACGGCCGCGTTGGCGGCCCCTTCGCGAGGACGCAACGCGAGCGCCATCCGCGCCGCGGCTTCGCGATAGGACGGCTCGCTGGTTACTTGAACGATCGCCTGGTGAAGGGCGGAAGGTTTGCATCGCGATAGCGGCAAACGCACACCGGCGCCGACCGACTGGATCTGGCGCGACGTCTCGATCTGGTCCCAAATCGAGGGCACGGCAACGATCGGCTTCCCAGCGCTCAAGGCGAACAGAACGCTGTCTGAGTTCGCGTTGGAGACAACGACTTCCGTTCGAGGCAGCAGATGCGCCAGGGCGGTCCAGTCACGAATGTGGATGTTCGGCCCGCCGGGCGTCAGCGCCGGGCCGCCGCCGGCGCGGCCTTCTCCGCGCAACACGATCACTTCGAAGGGAAGGCTGGTCAATCGCGTGGCGGCTTCGAGTAAGGGCGCCTCTTCGGTATACAGCGCTCCCTCTTCAGCCAACGCCCAGGGGCGGCCGTTGGGAATCGACTCGATCCAGGCGGGAGCGTCCGTATCGCTGGGGCCGGGCCACAGGCAGGCGCCGACGTAGTGGACGTTGGGCGGCAGGTCGTCCCGGAAGTAATCCAACTCGCGCGCGCTCGGCTGGAGATATAGATCCGATCCGCCGCTGAGCTCCGTGATCGTCTGGGGGCGGCCCTCCAGACCGTAGCGGCGGCGGAGCTCGCGCGCGCTTCGAGCGGCATCTCCAACCGCGTGGGATACTACCGAGCGGAATGCCTGTCCGAGGAGCCTCGCCAAGCCTTTCGCGTCGCGGGCGAAATAGCTTCCCGGCGACGGTCCGCGCGGCCCGGGCAGCAGGCAGCCGGCCACGTGCGACAGCAGCGCGACCGGTATGCCGCGCTGTTCCCTGGTCACCAGAAACGGTCCGCACATCGCCAAGTCGCACAGAATAGCGTCCGCTGGCCAGACGGAAAGAATCTCGTCGACGTCGTCGATCTGCGCCGGCGCGCTGTCGATCAAGAAACGCTTCCACAGCCGTCCCAGTTGTGCAAACTGGCGGCGCCGCGCAATGAGCTCCTCGACGCTCGCGCGGACCGCGGGCCAGTCCGTACGCGCATAGGGAAACACCCGAAAGCCCTCGGCGGAGAAAACCTTCGCGCCGTCGCCGCCGACGTAGACGGCCGCCTCGTGGCCACGGTCGCGCAGCGCCCGCGCGACCGCCATGAAGGGCCGAACATGGGTGGGGAAGGGCCACAGTGTGAGTAGAAAGCGAGACATTCGCCAGACTTCAACCTATCCGCTCGGGCCGTTTCCCGAGTTTCAAAACCGACTCCTATCGTCAACGCAACCTATAGCTCGATGTCCACGAGCAAGGCAGGAATCTTTCGCGGCAAGCGTCCTCGGTGGCGAAGCGGGCCTCGAATTCGACCAGATCGCGCTGATAGTCCTGCACGGCGCCGCACGGTACATCTTGGGGCTATCTGAGTCAAGCGGATACCACACGTAGAGGATTTCCATCAGCCTAGAAACCGAGCTTGAGCGAATTTATGGAGCCGAAGCAGCAGTATATCCTTGAGCCAGACGGTCTTGGATGGAGCGCAAACGATCGCGGTTGAGGTCGTAGCCCAGGATCAAGACGAAGGCGATCACGAAGATGGCGCCAGGCAAGGCCGCGAATAGCAGCCCGATCCGATGAGCCGCCTCGGCCGTCTGCTCGGGCTGCCCGGGCTCCAAACGAGCAAATGCGTCCAGCAAGACGCCGCTGACAGCGATGGCCAGCCCGGCGGCCACTTGATGACCCAGTGAGTAGACCCCGAACATGGTCGCTTCACGGCGTCGGCCGTGAAGCAGCTCATCGGCGTCGACAACGTCGGCCAGCATCGAGACCGGCAGGATCCAAAGCGCCGCGGCCATCCAACCCGCAAGAGCATTGCCGGCGGCCAGCGCCCCCAGTCGTCCAGGTTCGATGAGGCGGCCTTCGCCGACGAGCGCATACGCGCTGAAGGTGACAAGGGCGATTGCCAAGCACGCGGCTGCGTAGAGCGAACGCTTCTCAAATCGCCGGGTCATCCTCATCCAAAAGGGAGTCCCCAGAAGGGCGCCCACGAAGAAAGCGACCTGAAACCTGCTGATGTCAGCACTGTCCGCCAAGCCGGCGTAGTAGGTGAGGTAGCTGATGGTCAATGTGGCGTTGGCCACGCTGCCCATGAAGAACAGGCTCGCCGAGACGGCCAGAGCGCGAAAGGCCGGCTGTCGCAGCAGCTCCATCGCTTCGCCCAGCAGCGAGATCTTTGTCGGGGAAGCAACCGGCGCACTGCGCAGGCTGCCGCGCCGGCTCAGGGTGCCGAAGATCGCCGCCAGCCCCGCCGCCGTCATGAGGGCTCCGAAGCTGGCGCCCACCGCGCGGTAGGGGCCCGGCGTGAACTTTGCGTCAGCCACAACAGAGGCGGCGCTCGCCCCAGCTTCCGGAGCGGCCGCCGCAAAAAACACCGCGAAAGAGAGCGAGACGGCGATCAGCGTGCCCGCAAACACGAACACTACGCGGGTGGCGCTGATGACCGAGCGCTCCTGGTAGTCGTCGCTGAGCTCGGCCCCCAGTGCGTAGTAGGGCACTACGAACAGGGAGTGCGCCGACCGCAACAGCAGTCCGAAAACAAGAAGCCACAGGGCCAGTCCGACAGAAGAAAGCTCTTCCGGCGGCGCGAAGATAGCGAAGAACAACGGCCCCGAAGCCAGCGCACCGATCAGCATGGGAGTGTGCCGGCGGCCGAAGCTCGAGCGCAGATTGTCGGAAAAGCGGCCGATGCTTGGGTCGACCACGGCGTCCCACAGCAAGCCGACCGCCGTGACGGCGCCGACCAACGTTCCGGACACGCCCAGCACGTTGGTATAGAAGAACAACAGGAACAGGCCGAAAGTCGCACTCTTGAGCGACTCGGCCAGCCCTCCCACGCCAAACAGCAACTTGGCGGGCCAGCCCAGCGGGGACTTGCGCCGGACGACTTCGGGCTCGATGGTCTTCATGGGCGGGCGTAGAGCTCGGCGATCTCGTCACGGAAGCGGTCGAGGATTACCTGGCGGCGGAGCTTGAGCGTTGGCGTGAGCTCTCCCTTCTCCACCGAGAAGTCGCGCGGCAGGACGGTGAACCGCTTGATTTGCTCGGCGGCAGCCAGACTGCGGTTGACCTTGCGGACGATGCGACCGACTTCGTCACGCACGGGCTCGGCTTCCGACAACCGCGCATTCGGTAAGTCTCGATGGGCCTCCATGCCCGGCAGCGCTCGGGCCAGCGCCGCCTGTACCGAGATGAGCGCCGCCAAATGTGGCAGATCATCTCCAACGAGAAAAACGTTGCTCACAAGCGGGTAGGAACGAAACAGAGCCTCGATGCGGCCGGGAAAGATGTTCTTCCCGGTGGAGGAAATGATGATCTCCTTCTTACGGCCGGTGATGTAGACCAGCCCGTCCGGGTCCAGCCGCACAATGTCGCCGGTGTGCAGCCAGCCATCGCGCAACACCGCTTGGGTTGCTTCGTCGTCCTCGAAATAGCCGGAAAACGAGAAAGGGCTACGCACGAGGAGCTCGCCATCGTCGGCCAGGCGCGTCTCGACGCCGGGCAGCGGACGGCCGACGCTGCCAAAGCGCTCGCGGCCAGGCGTATTGAAGGTCAATACGCCGCCTTCGGTAATGCCGTAGCCTTCGGTCAGCCGGATGCCGACCGCCGCCCAAAAATGAGCCAGATCCTCGGCGAGCGGCGCCGCGCCGCTGATCGCGAGCCGCAGCCGTCCGCCCACGCGCCCGCGGAGAGGCCGGTAGACAAGGCGCTCAAACACACTGCCGGCGACGCGCATCCAAAGCGGGGCCGACGTTCCCGTCTGCTCGAGCCGGGAGCGTTGTACTCCAACGGCAATGGCAGTCTTGAAGATGCGCTGTTTCCAGGCGGGTTCGCGCCGCACCGTCTCTTCGATTCGGCGACGGATGCGTTCCCAAACCTGGGGCGGGGCGACGATGGCGGTTGGCCGCGCCATCCGAATTTCCTCGGCCACCGTCTCAAGGCTTTCCGCAAACCAGATCGGTACGCCCGCCCCGATCGGCATGAGCTCAACCACAAGGCGCTGTGCGATGTGCGCCGACGGTAGAAACGCAAACCCCAAGTCATCGGCGTCAACTTGGATCAATTGCAGCGCGGCTCGTGTATTGGCGATGATCGCGCCATGTGAGGCGACCACGATCTTAGGATCGCCGGTCGCCCCGGAGGTGAGATAGAGAATTGCCGCATCTTCGGGACTGATCGACTCCGCCAGCCGCCGGCTCAAATCTGGATCGTCCTTCAGCGCGGCGCGCCCTCTTTCGCGGAGATCCCGCAGCGAAATCGCGCCCTCGGCTCGACCCGTCATCAGCACTCGCGTCCGCACGGCGGCGCCGGCGAGGCGGGCGAACGAGATCTCCGACTCGCAGATCAGAGCTCGCGCATGACAACGCTCCAACTGTTCGCGCTTCTCCTTCGGCGGCGTCGTCGGATAGAGCGCGGCCGAGACCGCCCCGCAAGCCATTGCGCCCAGATCGCACAGATACAACTCGGCGCGGCTTTCCGAATCCAGCGCCACGACATCGCCCTTCCTGACGCCGATGGAGTGGAATCCCGCAGCGATCTCGTCCATGGCCGCGGCGTACTCGCGCCAGCTATGGACTTGGTAGGAGCGATTGGAACGGCCTCCGACGGGCTGATGCAGCGCCGGCGCGTCCGGCTGGGCGGCAGCCTGCAGCCTCAACCAATCGCACATCGTGCGCGCCTGGGCGGAACCCCGATCTGGGGCGGCGGCGACGCTCGCGTTTCGGTCGGGCTCGGGCATGCCTCGATCTTGCCTGCTTCAGCGTCCGCCGCGCAACCAGCGCCAAGGACGCTTCATTTCATAAGCAAGCCGCCCCTGGGACCGGCGAGGCTGAGTACAATGGAGCGGTCCGTCGGAAATGGAACATCATGAGAACTACATTCTTGCTCACAACGTTGCATTTGGTCATGGCGGCTCACGCCTTTGCGCTGTGCTCAGAGAGCAACGCCGATCCCGACGGCGTCCAGGGCAGCGGCGCCGTCTATCGCATCTACATGCCTGAGATTGACTGCTGGAACGGCGACCTTGTCGTCTATGCGCACGGTTACGTTGCATTCAACGAGCCCGTGCAAATTCCCGAGGACCAACTCACGGCGCCGGGCGGAGGCCCCTCCCTGCCGGCAATCGTCAACGCTCTGGGTTACGCCTTCGCCGTGACCAGCTACAGCCGAAACGGTTTGGCGGTGCAGGAGGGAATCGCGGATGTCGTCGATTTGGTGGAAATCTTCAATTCGACCCACGGGACCGCCGGCAGAGTTTACCTCGACGGCGTCAGCGAGGGCGGCTTGATCACCGCGCTGGCCATGGAGCGGCATCCGGAGGTCTTCACCGCCGGCTTGGCGGCGTGTGGCCCGGTGGGCAGCTTTGTCGCCCAAACGAACTATTTCGGGGATTTCCGGGTAGTGTTTGATTACTACTTCCCCAACGCATTTCCAGGCGACGCCACGGAAGTTCCCGCTATGGTAATCGACAATTGGGACACGATCTACGCCCCCCTATTTGAGTACTTGGTGAACGTGAGCCCCGGCCGGATCGATCAACTGTTGGCGGTGACGGGCGCGAGTGTCGGCGACGACCCGGCGACACGCGTCCAAACGGTGCTGGAGTTGCTCTGGTACGCCGCGTTCGCCACCAATGACGCTACCGCGCAACTGGGCGGCCAGCCGTATTTCAATCATAGGCGCTGGTACTCCGGCTCCAGCAACGACATTCGATTGAACATATGGGCCGCTCGCTATACGCCCGACCCGGCCGTCGTCAATACAATGCAGTCGGCTTACACCACCACCGGCGTTCTCACCAAGCCGATCGTGACGCTACACACGACCGGCGATCCGGTGATCCCGTACTGGCATGAGTCGATCTACCGACTCAAGACCATCCTGACCGGTTCGGGCGCCAAGCACATCAACATTCCGATCAACCGCTACGGGCACTGCAACTTCACGACCGGCGAGATCGTCGGGGCTTTCGTTTGGCAGGTCATTCTAGGCGGCGGCGCCGATTTGAGCGCTGACGCCGAAAGCGCACTGCCTGTCGAGCAGCGGCCGGCGTTCCGAACAGCCCTCAGAAACGCAGCCGCAAGCCAAGCTGAAACTGGCGCGGATTCGCCGCCGAGGTAAAAGCCAGCGGGGTGGTCGGCGACCCTCGAAAGCCAGTCAGGGGGCGGGGCAGATCCTCTAGCTCGATGCCCCCAACGATATTATTGACCTTCTCAAAGTTGGTTCGATTCAGGGCGTTGAAGACCTCGCCGATGGCGCTGATCTCTAAGCTTTCGCCGATACGAAAGTCCCTGCTGAGCCGAAAATCGATGGTTTGGAAGTTCGGTCCGCGCCCGATATTCCGGCCTGCTCCAAGGGGCCGATGCGTGGTGGGGTGATTATCCGCCAAATTGTCGAACCCAGTGAGCACGTTGAACGGCCGGAAGGAGTTGGCGATAAGAATCGGAGAGAATGTCGTGTCCGCGACCAGGTTCTTCAGAAAGCCTTGGCCGCGAGCCGCTTGAGTCCCGGACATCAAGACCGCATTGGCGACCATGCGGTGGCCCTGGTGAAAGGCGGACAGCGCTCGCTCCGCCCTGGCGTCGAGTTGGTTGTGCGGCGAGAAATCCGAGTTGAAGTCGGTTACCTCGTCGATCGCTTTGCTCCACGTATAGTGGGCGTTGAACGCCAGCCGCCGGCTCACGCGCCGGTTCACCGCAAGCGTACCGGCGTGATAGAACGAGTTTGCCGTGCTCTCGAAAATGTTCTGCTGAAGCAGGTTGGGATCAATGAACCCGAACAGCGGCTTTCCATCCGGCGCCCGTCCAGCGTCGTAGATGTTATGGTCGCGCACGCGCGTAATGAAAGCCCCTCGGCTAAAGACGTAGGAGGCCGATACCACGGCCTTACCGATGGAGCGCTCGATTTCGAAGCTCGCCTGCTGCGACGAGGGGTTTCTGAAGTCGTCGACGATGCCGAACTCGACGCGTCCCGGAGCGCCCGGCCCCGGCGTCAGCCCGAACTGCGCAATGTCGTCGGCGACGATGGAGCGAGAACCGATGACGCCCTGGCCAAGCAGCGTCTGGTAGATGTCAGCGGAAGTCGTAAGGCGGCCCGTCATTGGGTTCACGACGCCGGGGGCGCCGGTGAGCGGAACGAACACTTGCGCGATCTGGTCGTTGCTCAATGTATCGGCGACATTAGCGATTTGGATGTTGATCTGCGAATAGAAAATTCCGTATCCGGCCCGCAGTACGGTTTTGCTGTCCGGCGACCAGGCGATGCCGGCGCGCGGACCGAAGTTGTTGGGGACCGTGCGTACCGGGAACGAGTTCTTCTCCAGGTCGTACCGCAGCCCCAGCGTCAGCTTGAGCTTCGACGCCAGCTTCATTTCGTCGAGGACGTAGCCGCTCACCCGCCCCGACCAGCCCACCCAGTTGGGGTCGCCAAAGCCTTGCTGGTAAAAGATCGGAGCGTTCACGGCGAATCCTTGCAGAGCCGTGATCGGGTCAAAGAGGTTGGGAACCAAGTGGCCGCCGCCCGCTAAGCCGAGCAGCGCCGTCAGTTTTTCAGGCAACTCAGGGTCGCCCGTAGCCGAAGCAAAGAGCGACGCTAGCGGAATATCAGGAGCGAAAGTGAATCGACCGCTGAAAAAGGTCTCCGACAAGACCCGGTCCCGGACCGGGTTGATGTCGAAGCCGAATCGCAGCGTGTTGCGGGACTTCGTGTAAACAAAATCCTGGCGAACCTGCCAATGCTGCTCCACGGTATCCGACGGCAGAAAGATGTCGCGTCCGAACGAGCCGAATCCATTGATGTTGATCTCGGGCCCGAACGGATCGGTGGGATTCACATCGACCTTGCCGCGCGAGTAGGCCATGCGGGTGTCGCTCACCCACTCCGGCGAATAGACGTATGTGTGCCCGAGCGCGACGGTGGCGTCGACCAGTTTGATGGACCGGCCCCGGCTGAAACCGACCAGCGAACCGAACTGCGTGTTGTCGCTGAAGTCCCGCGCGTGGCTGGCTCGTACGAAAATGGAACGATTGGCGCCGCGGGCCAGATCGAAGCGGCCCATCGCCAAGTTGACATCACCGGCAAACGGGAAGGTTCCGCTGTTTTCTTCAAAGATCCGCCCCACTCGCGGGTTGTTCGCCGGCGTCAGAGAATCGGTGATCAGCCCGGCGAGGCCCCGCAGCGAGGAGACCGGCGACGCGGTGAAGAAGTCGACCAGTTCCTGTTGGCTGCCGGTCAAGCGGGAAAACGACGAGCGGTCCTGCAGGATAGGCACGAACGTCGTTTCCTGGCGATCGAGCCGCTCGAACGCTCCAAACCAAAACGACTCGTTGCGTTTGACCGCGCCGCCCGCCGAAGCGCCGTACTGAACGCGGGTGAAGTCCGACTTGGCGGGGTCGAAGTAGTTGCGCGCCTGCAGGTGACGGTGGCGCAGAAAGCCGAACACCTCGCCGCTAATGTCGTTGCCTCCCGACTTGGTCACGATGTTCACGGAGCCGCCCAAGCCCCCGCCGATGTCCACGGCAAAGTTGCTGCGGTTGATTTGGAACTCCTGCACGGCCGCTTGGCTGACCGACGGACGGACGCCGCCGGAGTTGGAGTAGTGCTCCACGCCGTCGATCGTAAACATGTTGCCTCGCCCGTTTCCGCCGCCGAAGCTCAAGCCGGATTGAGGGGTCTGGGCCACGCGGAAGTCCTGGTCGTCCACCATGGTGTTGGTCTCGACGACTCCCGGCGACAGCATCGCAAAATCGAGATAGTTGCGCCGATTGATCGGAAGGTTCGCGATGCCCTTCTCGCCAAAGTAGGAGGCTTGGTGCGTTCGCTCCGGTTCGACGCGGGCGGCGTCTCCAGCAACGTCCACGCTTTGGATGGCCGCGCCGACCGCTAGGACCGCCGGCAAGGTGACGGTCTCGCCGACCCGAACCGCGACTTCAGCTACGATCCCGGTCTCGAATCCGTCCTTAGCGAACTCCAGGCGATACGCGCCCGGCCGCAGCACGGAAAAACGGTACTCCCCTGTTTCGTCGGTCGCCGTCTCGCGACGAATCCCTTGGGCGCGATCCACCGCCGCGACGCTGACGCCAGGTATGCGGGCCCCGGAAGGGTCCGTCACCATGCCGCCGAGCGCGCCGCTGGAACCTGTCTGCGCCTGCGGCCAAGCGACCGTCAACCCCAGCCCCAGCAACAGCAAGAGACGAATTGTCATGTAGTTAGAGCGGGAGCTCCTCGTCGGATAAGCGCTGAATCCAAGCCTGATTCCACTCCTCCAGGGAGGGAGGCGCGTAGCCGTCATCGGCGCCCGTACAGGCAGGTATCCCCTGGGAGTCGACCCGCACGCGACCACCGTGCGCTCGACAGCGATCCGGAATCTCGGAAGTCAATGCGGCAATCGTTTCCGCCCACACGCTCACGCGCGAGACTTGGCGTTGCACGTCGGCGACATCCGTCATTGCAGCGACCTCGGCAGCGGTCAGATGTTGAAAGCGACGCGCGATCAGCCGCCTGCCTGCGTCTGTCAGCTCGCCGTCTTCCTCCAGGACTCCCGGGCCGAAAACCAGAATGGCGGCGTCGAAGAGCGGTTTGCCGGCCAGCAGCACGCCGAACTCGCTTTCGGCCTCAAGCGTGATCTCCACCAAGTCCAGCGAAGACGCGCCCAGGTCCTCCATATAGGTTTCCTGGGCGATCTCCTCTGGTTTGCGCCCCAACTGCCGTGCCATGAGCGGTTTGAGCCGCTCAAGCACGGCCGCGGGTGAAGTGGTTTGACCGCTTGGCTGACTCATCTATTCGAATGTAACCGACTGGATGTCGACCGTAGCGCCGATGACCACTCCCAGGTCTAAACCTTCGGCCTGAAACGGCTCGATGACCGGCAACGAGCCCACGCCCACGAAGCCAAGCGACGACGGCCCCGCGGATCCGGGCGGGGTGGTTGCGGGAACGGCGGCTAAAAGCGCCGACGGCACCACGAAACCTCCGGTGGACTGCGGAACCAAACACATTACGCCGCTGGCGGCGCCGGACGCCACGTCCACATTCGCCGCCAGCGCGAACATGATCTGAGGCTCCGCCGGATCACCGGGCTCCCACGCCAGAGTGAGGTTCTCGGTGCGGTCGACCGGGCCGGCGACCACGGCCTCGCGGTTCAACCAAGCCGGTCGCGCAGGAATCACAAAGTCGACGTCGAACGGTCCGACATCCTCGCCCCCGACGCTGGTGAGGTTGTACTCGCCGGCTTCGTAGTAGGGGTCGTCCGCCGGTCCGAACAGCGCCAATCCGCCGCCGACGGTGTCAACATACCGACCGATCTTGTCCGGATCCTGCTCGATGATGCGCTCGTCGCCGCCATTCCTTGTCATCGTGATCGTCGGCCCGGCGTCGATCTCGGGGCCGAAATCCAGGTTGGGAAGCGTTCCGCCCAGCAACTCCAGCAAGTTAATGCCGCGAAAAATCTGTCGCGAGCACGACCCGACCGGCGGGAGAGACAGGAAGCGGTTGTAGGCCAGCTCGCCGCCGTCCTGGTTGTTGAAGTTGCCGGCGAGCACGTCGATCGTGAAGTCCACGTCCAACGTCTGTGTCAGAGCGACGGCGCCGGAAATCCGAACCGCCGCCGCGAGGCCCAGGCGCGATCCGCCCACCAATGCGCTCGAAAGCGGGTTGACCGCGTCCTGGCAGGGCGAGCCGTCCGCGCTGACCCCGATCGTCACCTCGTTGCTGGGCACGCCGTTGACTAACACCAGAAGAGGAACGTAGCAGCCCTGTACGGCCTCGGCCGGCGTCTCGAAGCTGATCTGGTCAATACCCGGAAACTCGGCGCTACGACCGGCATAAAGGACTTCCTCGACCGGCTGCCCGCCGATCATCACAGCCACTTCAATCTCTTCGCGCAGATCGCGCACGGAGCCAGATTCCAGTGGCGCCGTGGCGTCGGCGCCGACGATTCCCATCAAACCAGTGCCCCAAATCGTCGCCACCTGGCCAGGGGTCAGAGTCGTCGCGGTTGAGTTGAGCGGCTGCTCGGCTTCCGAGACGAAATTGGTGACGGCGCCCGGACCGGCGCCTGTTTGAATGGCTGAGAAGATGCCGAAGCTGCTCGGGACGATCGAGATTGTTACAGGCTCGCTCGTCTCGCCGTCATAGGTGACTCGCAACTCGGCCTCGCCGGCCGGCGCCTCCGAGGGCATGATTGCGTTGAACTGATCGGCGCGTACGAACGTCAGGTAGGCGTCCCAACTGGCTTCGCCAACTGTCACGGTCACCTGCACCCCGCCCAGTTCGGTTGGCAGGGGAAGCGTCGTATTGACAACCTCTTCGGCCGGCCCCAACTCAGTGCCAAAACCGGAAAAGAAGCTGCCTTGCGCGATCGAGCCGCCCGGCACGGCCGCCGGCAGGAAGCTGGCGCCGTTCAGCGCGCCACCCGACGAAAGCGTCGGCGCGGCGATGGCGGCGGGCGGGAGCGTGATCAAAACGCCAAGGGAGAGGATCGCCGAAAGCAAGCCCGTCTGAAAAAACGTTCCACGACGAACGAGCGATTGCGGCCCTACTGGACCGCCGATTCGATTCTTTGAACCAAACTGATACGAATTCAAGCTTCCCTCCTCCTTATTCCAGACGTCCCATCACAAATGAAATTTCTGATTCGAATAACTCTGCAAAGCTAGCAGAAAAGGCGAATCGAGAGCTTTTCAATATGTATGGTTTGTCACATGGTTACAACTGATCCAGCCCTCCCACAAAATCCCCTCCCCGCGGGAGGCCTTGCGCTGGATCAAGCCCGGGCGGCATACTAGCAGTTCGTTTCCGCTGCGGATTTGTCGTGGACAGCGCGCAGATGCGCTCTTTTGTCGACGATTGAGGAAGACGCCCGCTCGCTGGTTCGCCCCGTCGCGTTGGAAACAATCACAAGGGTATTTCGACAGCCGGAACGACTGGAGTATTTTGATGAGCCGAACACTTCTGATCGGGCTGGACGGCGCCACGTTCACCGCCCTGAATCCATTGATGGATGCAGGCGTGATGCCATTCTTGCGGTCGTTCATCGAGTCCGGGGCTTCCGCGCCGTTGCGCACGATCGTGCCCGCGCTCACTCCTCCCGCGTGGACATCGCTGATGACGGGGCGCACCCCCGGCCACCACGGAGTGTTTGATTTTTTTCGGCTGGAGTCCAATGACAGCAAGAACATTCGCTTCTTCACCTCCAAGGACGTGCGGACGCCGACCATCTGGTCGTTGGCGGCGGACCAGGACAAGCGCGTCACCTGCCTGAACTTCCCCTCGATGTTTCCACCGCCGCGGATTCCCGGCTTCATCGTTCCCGGATGGGTGCCGTGGCGCCAACTACGCTTGGCATGCTGGCCGCCGGAGCTGTTCGACCGACTCAAGTCCGATCCGGCGTTCAATGCTCGCGAGCTGGCGATGGACATGAAGCTGGAAGAGCGGGCCACGGAGGGCTGCGCGGATCTCGCGGAAATCGGCCCGTGGATTGAGTTTCACATTCGAAGGGAAGAGAACTGGTATTCGATCTTTCGCACGCTCACGGCCGAGAGCCCTTCGGACCTAACGGCCGTCCTCTTCGACGGCGTCGACAAGCTGCAACACCTGTGCTGGAGGTTCATTTATCCCGAAGACGGCCCGCCCCTCGAGACCGAAGTCGAGCTGAAGATTCGGGAGCTGTGCTTGGCGTATTTCAACAAGCTCGACTCGCTGCTCGAGAAGATGTGCGCCGAAATCGGCGAGGAGGCGACCGTCGTGCTCGCATCCGACCACGGCTTTGGTCCAACGCACGAGGTCTTCCACGTCAACACATGGTTGGAGCGCAACGGCTACCTGGGTTGGTCGGAGAAAGCGAGGAGCTGGAACACCGAAGGCGCCGTCCTGGGCGTGGGGCAGGTCGCCAAACATACCTGGCTCCTCGACTGGGATCGCACTCGAGCCTTTGCGGCCACACCGACCAGCAATGGGCTCTTCCTGGCCGACCGCAACATGAGCGACTCGAAGCGAGCCGCCTTGCTGGAGGAGATCAAGAGCGGCCTACTGCGCGTGACGGACTCCGCCGGGGAGCGTGTAGTGGCAGAGGCGTGGACGCGGGAAGAAGCATTTGGCGGCCCCGCCGGCAAGCTGGCGCCGGATCTGACCTTGGTCATGCGCGACGGCGGTTTGGTGTCGATCCTGCCGTCGGAAGAAGTCGTCGCCAAACGCGACGTGATCGCCGGCGCGCACCGCCCGGTCGGGGTTTTCGCCGCGCGCGGCCCCGGCATCCGTAGGGGCGCCACGCTGGGTGAGCTGTCGATTCTGGATATTGCGCCGCTGGCGCTTTACAGCCTGGGTCTGCCCATTCCGGAGAACATGGAAGGGGCTGTCCCCACCGACGAGCTCTACGAGTCCGAGGCCCTTGCGCGGCGACCGGCCGTCCGCGGCGCCGCCGCCGTCTCCGTCGATGCAATTGACGTCCAGGACGAGCCAAGCATGGACGCCGAGGACGAGCAGCAAGTGCTCGAACAGATGCGGGCCCTTGGCTATCTGGAGTAGGCCGCGCAGCTCGAATGGCCTTGCTCGCGGGCTGCGATGCGGTTGGGATATTGTTCGCGGCCAAGGGACGGAGAGCACGTCGCACGGCAATTTCGGGCTGAGAGTAAGCGTGAAGGCGTTGCCTTCCGCGTTTACGCCAGATTGAGCTCCACATAGCCACGCGGGGCGGGATCAGTGGCGGTGATCTGCTCGTTGACCATCATCCTGGCCCAAGCTTCGACGTGTCCCACGGGATAGTGCCGGCAGACAGTACGGAATCACCATGGCGGGACAGCCGCCGGGTACGGCGGCTGCGCGGGCGGTCG